>JAWOIR010000172.1:0-9486 GCA_046484545.1 Anaerolineales bacterium | reverse complement strand
GGTGCTGGTTTTGGATGTAGTCAAATGAACAAACCCACGATCATCCTCGATATCGACATCGACGATACCAAGCTTTTGCAGGTAAGCGCCTCGGTGCAGAAAATATCCCCAGCGTAAAGGGCAGTTGGATTTCATTGCCGAACCGACCGTTATCTCAGACAACGCCGAAGCCCTGGCACTGGCGCAGTCACCCATCCCGTTGCCAGCGGGCATTCCCAAATGGCTTTTGCCGCTCATCGCCATTATCCCGGCCCAGTTGTTCTGCTACCACCTGCCCCCCTCAGGCCGGGACTGACGCTTTTAAGGTCAGGTTATCGAAGGCACCACCGTGCTAAATCTGCTTGCATTCATCTGCTGTGCTTGGGATGTGACAATATTTCAAAATACGGCCTTCTTTACGGCAAATATCAGAGAAACAAAATGTTTGGCAAGAATTACATAATTTTGTGGGATAAAATCTCTTGACTTGGAGTTACCTCCAAGTGATACACTATTGTTACGAGGTGAAACATGAAAATTGCAGAAGTCAGTGAACGCTATGGCCTATCTTCAGATACCCTGCGTTACTATGAACGGATTGGGCTGCTGCCGGTCGTAACCCGCACCGAAAGCGGCATCCGCGATTACAGCGAACTCGACATCCGGCGGGTTGAGTTTGTCAAATGTATGCGCAGCGCGGGTTTGCCCATCGAGGTGCTGATTGATTACATGGGACTCATCGAGCAAGGGGATGACACCATCGAAACCCGCAAGGAAATCCTGGTCGAGCAGCGCGCTTTGCTTGCATCACGCATCGCTGAAATGCAGAAAACGCTGGATTTGTTGAATCACAAAATCGAGGTTTATGAAAAGAACATCTTGGGCAAGGAACAAGAAATGACCCAGGAGCAGGAATAAAAACCATCGAAAAGGAGATGAATGATGAACATTGGATTGCAAATCCCATCTTTCAAATATCCAGGCGGTGCGGCTGCCATTCGGCCCACACTGAAAGAAGTTGTCACCACTGCAGAAGAAGCGGGCTTTTTCAGCCTGTGGGTCATGGACCATTACTATCAAATCAAGGGCTTGTTTGGTGAAGCCTATACCGACCCGATGCTGGAATCCTATACGACGCTCGGATATTTTGCCGGGTTGACTGAGAAAGTCCATCTCGGCGCGCTGGTGACGGGCGTGATTTATCGCCATCCATCCGTGCTGTTGAAGATGGTCAATACGCTCGATATTCTCTCCGGCGGGCGCGCTTATCTTGGCATTGGCGCGGCCTGGTACGAAGAAGAAGCCAAAGGCTATGGCATTCCCTATCCTTCGACCTCGGAGCGCTTCGAGCAACTGGAGGACAACTTGAAACTGGCGAAGGCGCTCTGGGCTGGCGACGAGACATCGTTCGAGGGCAAGCATTTTTCTGCCCCGGCCATCACCAACAATCCCCGCCCGCTCTCGCAGCCGCATCCACGCCTCATGATTGGCGGCACAGGGCCGAATAAAACCCTGCGGATGGTTGCCCAATATGCGGATGCCTGCAATATTGGGGATTGGGTTGGCAAAGAAAATATGCAAAACGCGCTCGACGCGCTCAAAAAACACTGCGAGACCCTGGGCCGCGATTATGCCACCGTCGAGAAAACATCGCTCGGCACTGTGCATCTTTCTGGAAATGATACGGTGGAGGGCATCTTGCGCCGCATTGAGGGACTTGCCGGGATGGGATTCACGCACGCGATATTCAACATGCCGGATGTGCACAAAATCACGCCGCTGGAAACCTTTGCGAAAGAAATCATTCCGGCAGCGGCTGGTCTATAACTGACTCTTCCGCCAGCCACAATGCTCAGGATGGTTCATATCGCTATAAAACCTAAAAGGCAATTTTTATGACTCAAGTATCTGGTCAAGCAGCCCCAATCAACAAGCAACAGGTCGCCCTCGGTCTTTGGGCAATCTTCATCACCCAGTTTGTCAGTTTTCTCTTCATTAACGCCCGCAACATCGCCCAGCCGGGCATGATTGCCGAGTTGGACGGCATGGCACTCTTTTCCTGGCTGATTGCGCTGCCCGCGCTGAGCGGCGCAGCCTCGACCCTGCTGTTTGGAAAACTGTCAGACAGCTACGGACGGCGGGCAATCTTGCTGCTTTCGATTGGTATTTTCCTGCTTGGTTTGCTGATTACAACCCAGGCCACCTCGATGGCTTTGCTGGTGGCGGCGGCGACGTTTATGAGCGTTGGGCATTTCCCGATTATCCCGCTTTGTTTCTCGGTGATTGGCGACCTTTTCCCGCCCACCGAACGCGCAAAGTGGACAGGGTTGCTCAATTTGCCGATCGGCGTTGGGGCGCTCATCGGGCCAGTGTTGGGCGGGGTGGTCGCCGAGAGTGTCTTCGGCTGGCGCGGGTTGTATTGGGGAACCGTCCCGCTTATGCTGGTTGCGACGGGTCTGGTGGTCGTCGGTTTGCCGGGAAATACGCAAAAGGCCAAACCCAGGATAGATATTTCTGGCACTTTTGTCATGGTAATTGCCACGACAACCCTCATCGTCGGGCTTTCCTTGCTGGGCGCGCCGCAAACATTCGGGCCGGGAGCGTTCCTGCTCGTCATCTCCTTGGCAGCCTGGGTTGCTTTCATCCGAATCGAAAATCGGGCCGAAGCGCCCATCCTTGACCCACAAATATTCTTGAATCGCACCTTCATGACGGTTGCCGGGGCCGGGTTCCTGTCCTTTTTTGGCATGTTGGGCATCATGGCCTATTCGCCCATCTTCGTTCAGGAGGTGATGAAGGTCAGCCCAACCGTCAGCGGCTCGATGCTGACCCCCTACACTACGCTGGTTGCATTTTTGGGTATCCCGGCTGGTTTTTTGCTGTCTCGAACCAAAAAATATAAGTGGATGTACAATATTGGTTACACTGTTGTTTTCATCGCCATGCTTGCCATGTGGCAATTTACCGCCAACACACCAATCTGGGTGTATGTGTTTGTTACTGCCCTGGCCGGGCTGGGACTGGGAGCAATTCCAACGCTAAATACCCTGGTGGCGCAGTTTGCAGTCCCAAAACGCCTGCTGGGCGTGGCAGTTGGCGCGATTTTCTTCTTTCAGATGCTGGGCATCTCCGTTGCCCCTGCCCTCCTGGGATTGGTTCAAAACAACGCCCCAGACCTGGAAAGCGGCTTGAAACTGGTTTTTCTGGTTGGCGCAATTGCCACGTTTATTTCATTGTTGATGATTCTCACTATTCCTGAAATTGCATTGGATGCGGAAATTCCAGAAAAGAGCGAACCGCTGAAAGCCATCCCTGTCGAAGGACAGTCGATTATTTGAAAGGACAAACTGGTGGAATACGTAAAACTCGGGAATACCGGAATGGATGTATCCCCAATTTGCCTGGGCTGCATGAGCTTTGGCTCTGCCGAAGGCTGGGTTCATAATCCATGGGCGCTTAATGAAGAAGACAGCCGGGCGATACTCAAAAAGGCCTTGGATTTGGGGGTGAATTTCTTTGATACGGCCAATGCCTATGCCTACGGCGCCAGTGAAGAAATCCTTGGGCGTGCTTTGAAAGACTACGCCAACCGGGATGAAGTCGTGGTGGCAACCAAGGTCTTTGTCCCGATGAACAAAGCTCCCAATGGCGGCGGTCTTTCGCGCAAGCACATTATGAGTCAGATTGACCACAGCCTGAAACGCCTGGGCATGGATTATGTCGACCTGTACATCATCCACCGTTGGGATTACAACACCCCGATTGAAGAGACGATGGAAGCCCTGCACGATATTGTCAGGGCCGGCAAGGCAAGATATATCGGCGCTTCGGCCATGTATGCCTGGCAGTTCCAAAAAGCGCTGCATGTGGCTGAAAAGCATGGCTGGACGCGTTTTGTCTCGATGCAAAATCACTACAATCTCATCTACCGGGAAGATGAACGCGAGATGATGCCGCTCTGCGTGGAAGAAGGCATCGCGGCGACCCCATACAGCCCGCTGGCCTCCGGGCGTCTGGCGCGGGATAGGTCGGAGGGCACCAAGCGTCTTGAAACAGACCCCATCGCCAAACAGAAATATGACGCCACCGCAGATTCCGACAAAATCATCATCGAGCGGGTGGGCGAAGCTGCCGCAAAGCACGGCGTCCCGCGCGCCCATATTGCCCTGGCCTGGATGCTGCAAAAAGCGCCCGTCGTCGCGCCGGTCATCGGAGCAACCAAACTCTCCCACCTGGAAACCGCAGTCGAGGCTCTGTCGGTAAAATTATCCCCCGAAGAAATGACGTACCTGGAAGAGCCGTATCTGCCGCATCCACTGGTGGGTTTGATACCGTATGGCGGTCAATTGCTCAGTGCCAGGAAGTAATTTGCAAAAAAATGAAATCCATTGCAAAAAGGTCCTTAAACACAAAGGACACGAAGTACACGAAGGAATTTCAAAAATTGTGATTGCACATCTTAAAAAACTTTGTGTCCTTCGTGTTTAGAGAAGGTTTTTGCAGTAGACATCAATGATGTAAACCGTAAATTTGAAACATAAATCCTCATTCAGAACAAGGAGCGAAACAATGTCTGTAACACACAAACGACTAGGAAAACATGGCGTGCAGGTCAGCAACATCTGCCTGGGCACGATGAACTTTGGCTGGCAGACCAGCGAAGAAGACAGCTTCAAAATCATGGACCGCGCGCTTGAACTGGGCATCAACTTCTTCGACACCGCCGATGTCTACGGCTGGAGCGTGGAACACGGCCACACCGAAGAAATCATTGGTCGCTGGTTTGCCCAGGGAGGCGGACGGCGTGATGCGACCGTGCTGGCGACCAAGGTTTACAATCCCGTCACGCGCAAGGCCAACCTGAAAGAAGTCAACAGCGACGGGCGCAGCCTTTCGGCCTACAAAATCCGCAAGCATTGCGAAGGCAGCCTGCAGCGTCTGCAAACCGACTGGATTGACCTATACCAGATGCACCACATTGACCGCGACTGCCCCTGGGACGAAACCTGGCAGGCCTTCGACAGCCTGGTCGACCAGGGTAAGGTGGTTTACGTCGGCTCGAGTAATTTTGCCGGTTGGGACATCGCCACCGCCTGCCAGGAAGCCGCCAAACGAGGCATGATGGGACTGGTCAGCGAACAAAGCATTTACCATCTCAATAATCGCATGGTCGAATTGGAAGTGATTCCCGCCTGCCGCCATTATGGCCTGGGGCTAATTCCCTGGAGTCCCCTGAGCGGCGGCTTGCTGGGCGGTGCGCTGGAAAAAATGCAAGCCGGACGGCGCATGGGCGATGATTTCGAAAAAGAAGTTGCCGAAAACCGCGACAAACTCGAAAAATACGAAGCCCTGTGCCGCGAACTGGGCTATCCGCCTGGCGAAGTGGCCCTGGCCTGGCTGCTGCACAACCCGATTGTGACCGCCCCCATCATTGGGCCGCGCACAATGGAGCAGTTGGAAAGCGCTGTACGCGCTACCGAGATTGAAATGGATGAAGAAACGCTAAAGAAACTGGATGAAATTTTCCCAGGCCCAGGCGGTGAAGCGCCCCAGGCATATGCCTGGTAGCGGCGCGTAGCAGGAAGAACAAAGGAGAGAAGGAAACGCACATGTCAGAGCAACCCCCCGCCTACCGTAACCCATCCCTGAGCGTCGAAGCACGTGTGGCTGACCTGCTGGGTCGAATGACCCTTGAAGAAAAAGTCGGGCAGTTGATTATGTGGAACGGGCAGTTGGACCTGTCCTTCATCAAAACCCGCCATCCCGGCTCAATTCTGCACATTTGGGGTGAAAAACTGGCCCATGCAATGGATTTGGCCGCCCAAACCCGGCTGGGAATCCCGCTGCTGGTGGGCGAAGATGCCATTCACGGGCATTCCTTCTGGAAAGGCGCCACCATCTTCCCGACCCAGCTGGCGCTGGCGTGTAGTTGGAATCCGGCCTTGCTGGAGCAAGTGGCGCGCGTGACAGCCGAAGAAGTCGTGCCGACCGGCATCCACTGGACTTTCTCCCCGGTGTTGTGCCTGACCCGCGACCTGCGCTGGGGCCGCACCGGCGAAACCTTTGGCGAAGACCCCTACCTGATTGGCGAACTGGCCGCCGCCATGATTCGCGGCTATCAGGGCCAGGGCTTGGACGACCCGCAAGGCATCCTGGCGACCGCAAAGCACTACGCCGGGTATTCCGAAACCCAGGGCGGGCGCGACGCATCTGAAGCCGACCTTTCGCGCCGCAAACTACGCAGTTACTTCCTGCCGCCTTTTGAGCGCGCCGCCCAGGCCGGAGCCATGACCTTCATGACCGGCTACCAATCCATTGAGGGTGTGCCGTCCACCTGCAACCATTGGCTGTTGACCGAAGTGCTCAAAAATGAATGGGGATTCAAAGGCGTGGTAGTGACGGACTGGAACAATGTTGGCCGCCTGATTGTGGAGCAAAAGGTTTGCGCCAGTTTTATGGAAGCCGCCATTGTCGCCGTGCGCGCCGGGAACGATGTCATGATGACCACCCCCGGTTTCTACGAAGGCGCGCTGGAAGCAGTACGCATCGGCAGTCTGGACGAGAGCGAAATTGACGCCCCTTGTGCCCGGCTGCTGGGGCTCAAGTTCCGTATGGGTCTCTTTGAGAACCCGCGCCGTCCCGAGCTGGAACAGGCCGCCATCACCATTGGCAGCGTCGAACATCGCGCCGTTAATCTGGAAGCAGCGCGCCAGAGCCTGGTACTGCTGCAAAATAATGGCCTGTTGCCGCTCGATGCGCAAAAGCTGAAATCGATTGCCGTGATTGGCCCGAATGCCGACGACGACCTGTCGCAACTGGGCGATTGGTCGCTGGGTTCGCCCCAACACCCGCCCGAAGCGGGTAAACATCCGCGCGAAAAAACCACTACCGTCCTGGATGGCATCCGTGCGCTAGCCCTTGCTGGGCTGGAAGTGCGCTACGAACCAGGCTGCTCTATCATCGATGAAGACCTGTCCGGCATCCCGGCAGCCATCGCAGCTGCCCAGGCTGCGGATGTGGTGGTGGCTGTCGTTGGCGACCACTTGCGTTTCATCGGTGAGACGCAAAGCACCGCCACCCTGGAACTGCAAGGTGGTCAGATTGCCCTGCTGGACGCGCTGGAAAAAACCGGTAAGCCCATGATTGTGGTGCTGGTCAACAGCAAACCGCTGGTGCTGCCGCCCGCTGCCAAACGCGCCGCCGCCATCGTCGAGCTCTTCAATCCTGGCATGCAAGGCGGCCAGGTGTTGGCTGAAGCGCTCTTTGGGTTGCTGAACCCCTCCGGCAAGTTGACCATCTCCTTCCCCGTACATGTCGGGCAGCAGCCGATATTCTACAGCCAGGTGCGCGGCCAGCACGGCGACCGCTACGCCGACCTGACCCAGGAACCGCTCTTCGCCTTTGGGCATGGTCTCAGTTACACCCAATATGCCTACTCCAACCTGCGGCTGGCCTCCCCCACCCTGAGCAACGGCGAAACCGCCTTGGTCTCAGTGGATGTGGAGAACATCGGTCAAAGGGCAGGTATGGAAATTGTGCAGGTCTACGTCAGCGATGTGGTGACTTCGGCCACCTGGGTCAATAAAGCCCTGAAAGGCTTCGCCCGCGTGGAACTAGCCCCCGGCGAGAAGAAAACCATCCAGGTGGAGCTACCATGGAAATCCTTCCAAATCGTCAACGCTCAGGGCAGCATCGTGGTCGAACCCGGCGAATTTGAAATCCTGGTTGGCCCCTCTTCGCGCGACCACGATTTGTTAAAAACAACGTTGCTGCTCGAGTAGTTTTCCGCTCGCCCTGCATTTTGCGGTCAGACAAGTTATGTGGGTAAGAAAACCAGTTCTCCTATTGTGCTTTACCGAGAATGCCCCTTATTCGCCGGTTCATCGGCCCAGTATCCCTGGCGATTGTAGTGGCGATGCAGACCGGCCTCATAATCCCGATTTAGCAGAGACTCATCCGTGTATTCCGGCGACTGCTTGATGGTCTCGCGAGTAAGATTGACGAATACTTTCAACTCATCCCAACTAACGCGTTCGATCCATGACGGTGAAAGCAGAACCTTTTTTCCCGGCCACCAGTTCTGTGTATCAATGATTAGATAACGGATCGCCCATGTCTCGTCATCGATAATGAAATCCTCGACGTGACCAATCTCACCATCCGAGGCTTGAATGTGATGCCCGCTCACGTCGTGAGTGCTGCGCAAATGGGGATCCCACGACGCTTCCTCATTATGGGCAGGTTCTTTCCACACTTCACGGTCACGCACAATGTAAGGGTAAGATCCCCACATGAATGAACCGCTCCAATACATCGGCATTCCATAATACTTGTAGTAGGACTCCTCGAATTGTCGCGAGACGGGCTTGTCGCTACTCAAGGACGGACTGTCCTCAATCTGTTTTGTGGTCAAATCGACGGCGATGTGTTCTTCTTCTTTATTTGCGGCGGCCAGCGCGTACGGGGTGATTAACACTTGCCTGCCCGTAAGCCAGTTGCCTGTATCGGCGACCAGATAGCGAATCGCCCAGTGGTTATCATCGAAGTAGAATTCTTTAACCTTCCCTATTTCTCCATCAAGACTGTCCAATTTGTAACCTTTTAGTGTTTTAGCTTTGATTAACATAATTTATCCTTTCGTTCTTTAGTTTCGTTTTTGTTTACTGCCTTTGTCCGGATGCCAGGGTTCTGTTGTAGTGATTTCAACGCGATTTGCACGAGCAACAACATTTATATTGGTTCTTTAGGAATTCCCGTGATAAGACCCCACACCCCAAAATGCGGCCATTCTTCACGGCAAAAATCAGAGAGCCTTTATATTCCGGCGGCGGATTGTCAGTCTTTCCGGTAAGATGGTTGACTTCCATCGTTTCACCTCATCTTATAACAAACCATCACTGCTCACATCCATCAATCAGGGAGTATTTGTCTCCGCCACTTGGGGGAGGTATTGCTATTGCACTTGAGCAGACCCGTCGGGGCCGCTTTATCATAAAGGGATTAAAAATGCGAGGCCTTTACCTCGCTTTGATTTGTAGCCTTTTCGCCATATTCCTTTGGCGCCTGCCAGCCTGAGCAATGTTTTACGCATTAGAAAAAGCAAAAAGCGGCCAACTTGAACATATCGATGGCAGCCGGCTTGCGACTGTCGAAGAAGTGGTTCTTTAGGAATTCCCGTGATAAGCCCCCGTATTTTGGGGTGCGCGCGTTTGCGGCACGCTCACACCCCAAAATGCGGCCTTCTTCACGGCAAATATCAGAGAGCCGAAGAAGTTAAAACCGCATTTATCAAACTGTGCTGATTATCGGGGGTAATTCTGGCTGACGCCATAAATGTCCAGCCGTGATCGATATTTCGATCCTTGTTTGTTTACATCTTGTTTCTCCCCCAAGTGGCGGAGGGTAATACCCCTCGGTTGATGGATGAAACCGAGGGGTATCTATCGTAAGATGAACTTACAATCCGCGCAAGAATGCTATCGCCATCTCCTACCCCTTCAGGAGCAG
>JAWOIR010000019.1:0-3418 GCA_046484545.1 Anaerolineales bacterium | reverse complement strand
GAATGCGACTGGGCCAAAGTCCACCAGGTCATGTGGCGCGGCTTTGGCCATGGTGACGATGTGCCCATGACCGAGGAAGAATTCGACGACCGCCGCAAGATGTTCGACACCCCCAAAGCGCGCCGCGACCTGAAAATCGCCGTTGCCGCGCCCAACGGTGAATTTGCCGCCTTCTGCGGGATGTTCTTCGACGAAACCGGTAAATTTGCCTACGTCGAACCAGTCGCCACCGACCCACGCTACCGCCGCCTGGGGTTGGGACGCGCCGCCGTGCTGGAAGGCATCCGCCGCTGCGGCCTGCTGGGCGCAACCATCGCCTACGTCGGCTCTGACCAGCCCTTCTACCAGTCGCTCGGATTCAAGAAAGTCTTTAACAGCGAGTGCTGGGTCAGGTATTTTGAGCAATAACCAGATTATCCACGGCTCAAAGAAAAGAGACACAAAAAAGCAATGGAAATAATTCCCGTAATTGAAACCCACAAACTCAGCAAGTCTTTTGGAGATGTGTTCGCCCTGCGCGATGTGGACCTGCAAGTGCCGCGCAACTCCATTTTCGGTTTTCTCGGCCCCAACGGGGCGGGCAAAACCACCACCATGAAAATCCTGCTCGGGTTGGCACGTCCCAATGGCGGCAGCGGCACGATTTTCGGCCTGGATATTGTCCGCGAGAGCGTTGCCATCCGCGAGCGGATTGGCTACCTTCCCCAGCAGCCGCGCTTCATCGACTACATGACCGCCCGCGAAAATCTCGAATTCGCCGCCCGATTCTTCTTTAACGGCCCACAGGCCAAAATTCGGGCGCGCTGCGATGAAATGCTCGAACTGGTCGGGCTAACCGACAAAGCCAATCGCCCCATCCGCGGCTTTTCCGGAGGCGAGAAACAGCGTCTCGGCATTGGCCTGGCGCAAGTTAATTACCCTGACTTGCTCATCCTGGACGAACCCGCATCGGCCCTTGACCCGCTGGGGCGACAGGCGGTGATGGAAATTATGGAGCGCCTGCGCAAACACACCACCGTGTTCTACTCCACCCACATCCTCGACGATGTTCAGCGCGTCAGCGACACGGTCGCCATCCTGAACCAGGGAACAGTGGTTGCCAGCGGGCCAATCGAACAGATTTTGAGCGGGAAGGATGGCGTAGTCTACATTATCACCCTGAAAGATTCACCGGATGACTTTGCAACAGTGCTTTCTGAACTTCCCTGGGTGACACACAGCGATTTTCAAGTCCAAAATGGATTGACCACCTGGAACATCAGCGTGGATGATGAATCCGCTGCCGAATCCTTGCTGTTACGCCATATCCTTGCAAACCGGCGCATCACCGTGACCGAATTCCGCCGCAAAAAATATGAACTGGAAGAAGTTTTTATGCAAATTGTGCGAGGCGATTCCAATGACCGCTAACATGGATTTTCAACCTGTAAAAGAATGGAACAGCCTGCGCGGATTTGCCAACCTGTTCCGCAAGGAAAGCCGCGCCTGGTGGGCCACCCGCCGCTGGTGGATTAATGCCCTGCTATGGACAGGCATGATTGGTGGTCTCACCGGACTCATGCTCTTTATCATGCCCTCGATTGCAGAAGCCAGTGGCGACCCCAATATCGAAACTGCAGGCGGTCCGCTGGCCTTTGGCCTTCAACTTGGACGTTCCATCTTCTTTGACCTTGGCACGCTGGTAATGGCGATTGGCGTGGTCGTGCTTTGCATGGACATGATTGTGGAAGAAAAGCAATCCGGTCTGGCCGAATGGCTGCTGTCCAAGCCGATTGCGCGCCGCTCCTATGTGCTGGCAAAAATCTGCGCCACCCTACTGGCGGTGCTTGTGCTCGTGATTGCCCTGCCTGCGCTTGCAGCTTACGCCATGCTCAGCCTGCGCATGGGCATGCCCTATCCAATCGTGCCTTTTCTCAGCGGCATTGGCGTCATGGTCATCCATACGTGGTTTTATCTGACCCTGACCGCCATGCTGGGAACGCTCTTTGCCTCCAGGCCACCAATTTTGGGTATTGCGCTTGGCATGTTGTTCGGCGGAAACCTGGCAGCCACCCTGTTCCAACCGCTTTTATATGTCATGCCCTGGTCGTTGGGGAAAATGGCCTTGCTGGTTGCAGAAGAACAGGCACTTCCTGCCGGGTTGTTGTGGTTGCCGATATTCTCCACCACCCTTTGGAGTTTGATATTTATCCTTGTGGCTGTAAAAAAGTTTGAAACAACCGAATTTTAAGAAAATATGGAAAGCACAAAAAGGAAAAAACCATGACCATCCAACTCTTTGGCTACTTTCTCGCCTCCGCCGCTCTGTTCACCAGCATCGCTATGGCCCTGATGGGCGCGCGCTGGCAGGCCGTCGAACAATCTGCCTATGCCGGCCAGCGCCGTCCGTGGTGGTTCATTCTCATCAGCATCCTGCTCATCGGCTTGTATCTTGCCGCCCTGGTCACGTTCATCGGCGCGCCGGAAAAGACCTGGGCAGGTTGGCTGCTGATGGTCGTCATCCCGCTTGGCTGGGGGCTGAAAGCCGCGCTGGTTATCTTCAACCCCAAAGGACGCCAGGCTGTCTCCGCCATCGAAGGCGACCAGAACTGGCGCAAAGTTGCCCTGGCGCGCCTGCCGATTGCCATCCTGCTGGCCGTCCTGACCTGGTTCGCCTGATGGGAGCAATCTTGTGATTCGTCACCTGCTCTGGGACCTGGACGGGACACTCTTCGACACCTACCCGGCCATCACTTACGCCATCAGCAAATCGCTCAACGAACTGGGCGGCGCAATGGCCCTGAACGTGATAGACGGGCTGGCTCGTCAATCCATCGTCAATCCATCGGGCACTGCCTCGAGACCCTGGCTGCGCGATTCAAACTCGACCTGAACCTGCTTCGCGCCCGATACGCTGATAACTACCGGGAACTATCCCCCGCCAACCAGGCCCCGTTCCCCGGCGCGCGCGAGACCTGCGCCTTTGTCCACCAAAATAGCGGACGCAACCTCATCATCACCCATCGCGAACTCGACCCCTGCCACACCCTGCTCGAAGCGCACAAGATGTCCGCGCTCTTCGACGACATCTTCAGCACCGAACAGGGCTATGCGCGCAAACCTGCCCCGGACATGATTCTAACCGCCATTGCCAAATATGGCCTCAACCCTGCCGAGACCCTGATGGTCGGCGACCGCGCCCTCGACATCCAGGCCGGGCAGGCGGCAGGTGTGGCAACCTGTCTGTTTGGGACGGCCCATCTGTCTGTTGCCGCAGATTTTCATGTTTCACATCTCTCAGAAATCCTTGCTCAAATCGCACCCGGAACAACCTGACCACCTGGCCAGGCAAAGAACCATCCACCCGCCTGATGAAACGCCGCATCCCTTTTCCTAATAATGAGGCCTTCTTCACGGCAAATATCAGAGAGCCAAAAGA
>JAWOIR010000071.1:0-4615 GCA_046484545.1 Anaerolineales bacterium | reverse complement strand
ATCGCGGGCGTATCGACCCGTATGCTGTGGAGAGCCCGGCGGAGTTCTTCGCAGTGGTTACGGAGTTCTTTTTTGAGGTTTCATACGTTTTTATCTCTGTTTTGGTTGCTTTACGGCAACTAATCAGGCGGGTTTTGTCATTTCGTTCGGTGAAAACAACTACAAGTAAACGCGCATTTGCTGACATACCGATTGCAATATAGCGAAGTTCTTGGTCAGAATGAAAAGAGATGGCGCAAGCGCTAAAAACCTACGCCGCGCTGGCTTGGGTTTCGGGCGGGGTGTAGAACTGGCGGTTATATAACTCGGCATACAGGCCGTGCTGGGCCAGCAGGTCGGCGTGTTTGCCGCGCTCGACAATTCGGCCGTCGTCAATGACCAGCACCTGGTCGGCGTTGCGCACGGTCGACAGGCGGTGAGCGATGACAAACGAGGTGCGCCCCTTCAGCAAAACGTTCAGCGCAGATTGAATCAGTTTCTCGGTACGCGTGTCGATACTGGCAGTGGCTTCGTCGAGGATAAGGATGCGCGGGTCGGCCAGGACGGCGCGGGCGATGGCGATAAGCTGGCGCTGGCCTTGCGAGAGCATCCCGCCGCGCTCGCCGACCTCGGTCTGGTAGCCGTTGGGCAAGCGTTCGATGAATCCGTGGGCGTTGGCCGCCTGCGCCGCTGCAACGACTTCCTCATCTGAGGCCGCCAGCCGCCCGTAGCGGATGTTGTCCATGATGGTTCCCGAAAACAGGAAAGGGTCCTGCGTGACGATGCCCATCTGTGAGCGCAGGGAGTTTTGGGTGATTTGGCGCAAGTCGTGCCCATCGACGCGAATTGCGCCGGAGGAGACCTCGTAGAAGCGCGTCAACAGTCCGATGGCGGTGGTCTTGCCCGCGCCGGTCGGGCCGACCAGGGCAATCGTCTGGCCAGGGGCGGCGTCGAGGCTGACATCTTTCAGCACCAGGCGTTTGTCGTCGTAGCCGAAGGAAACATTCTCGAATTGAATCCGGCCTTCGATACGTGGCAAGGCCTGGGCGTCGGGCGCGTCCTGAATCTCCTGGGGTGTGTCGAGTAATTCGAAAACACGCTCGGCGGCGGCAAAGGCCGATTGGGCCAGCGTCCACATCTGCGAGACAGTGGCAATCGGGCGGAAGAAGTTCTGCACATACTGGATGAAAGCCACCACCGTCCCAATTGTGACAAGGCCCCGGATGGCGAGATAACCGCCCAGGGCGGCCACCAGTGCGGTGGAGATGGTTGAGAGTACTTCCAGGGCCGGACCAAAGGCCGAGGTGACAGCGTTGGCCGAGACGTTGGCGTTACGGTTGGCGGCGTTACGCTCGGAAAACTGGCGCACGTTGACTTCGGTGCGGTTGAAGGCCTGGGCCACTTTCACACCACTGACCTGTTCTTCCATCTCCGCCGAGACATCGCCGATGGTGGTGCGGGTTTTGCGGAAGGCGGTACGCGCCAGGCCGGAGAAGATTTTGGTCATCAGGAACATGAGCGGCACAACCGCAAGCGAGGCCAGCGCCAGCCGCCAGTCGAGCAGGAACATGGCGACCATGATGCCAACCAGCGCAAACAGCGCGCCAATCATTTGAATCAGCGATTGGCTGATGAATGAGTTGATGGCTTCGATGTCGTTCACCAGGCGGCTCATCAGGTCGCCAGCCTGTTTCGATTCGACGTATTTCAGGTCGAGGGCTTGCACTTTCTCGAAGACCGAACGGCGCAAATCGGCCAGCAGTTTTTGGGTCGCCAGCGACATCGAGAAAATCTGGTAGCGGGTGGCAAACATGCCAACCACAAAGGTCGCGGCCAGGGCGGCGGAAGTCCACAGCAGGCCGGGCAGGTCGCCGCCGGTGATGAATCGGTCGATGGCCAGGCCAATCAGGTAGGGGCCGAGGCCTTGCATGGCCGCGCTGATGACCACCAGCCCAAGCGAAAGCGCGACCATTTTCCAGTAAGGTCTCAGCAGTCGAATCAGCCGCCAGGCCACCAGGCCGGTGTTTTTTGCTTTCTCATCTTCTTTTTCGGCAATCTGCCGCATCATGCCACCGTGCATCATAATCTTTTATCCTTCTTCAACTGCAGCCACAATTTCGGCGTGGTCGTCGAATTGGGTTTCGAGTATTTCGACGTACAGTTCGCTGGTTTGCATCAATTCCTGGTGCGTGCCTTCGGCGGCCAGTTTGCCCTGTTCGAGCACCAGGATTTTGTCGGCGTTGCGGACAGTGCTGATGCGCTGGGCGATGACAAACGAGGTGCGTCCCTGCATCAACTCGTCAAGGGCCTGCTGGATTTTGTACTCGGTCTCGGCATCGACAGCGGAGGTTGAATCGTCCATGATGAGAATGCGTGGGTTGAGCAGCAGGGCGCGGGCAATGGCGATGCGCTGCTTTTGTCCGCCCGAAAGGCCGACCCCGCGCTCGCCGACGACGGTCTCGTAGCCATCCGCCTGTTCGAGGATGAAATCGTGGGCCTGGGCCGCCTTCGCCGCCGCGGTGACTTCATCCAGCGTGGCTTCGGGCCTGCCGTAGGCAATGTTCTCGCGGATGCTGCCGCTGAAGAGAGTCGTCTCCTGCAAGACGATGCCGATTTGCCTGCGCAGCGAGTCGAGGGTCACTTCGCGCACGTCGTGGCCGTCGATTTTGACCGCCCCGCCAGTTACGTCGTAAAAGCGTGGAATCAGGTTGATGATGGAAGATTTGCCCGCCCCGGTCTGGCCGAGGATGGCGATGGTCTGACCGGGTTCGGCAGTAAAGTTCAGTTCGCTGACCACGTCTGATTCTGCGCCGATGTATCGGAAGGCGACGTTCTCGAAGGCCACCCGCCCTTGCACGGCTGGTAGTTCGGTCGCGCCGGATTTGTCCTTGACTTCGGATACGGCATCCAGCACTTCAAAGACGCGCTGCGCCGAGGCTTCGGCGCGCGAGAGCATGGCCCCAATCATGCCCAGTATAAAGACCGGCATGAGCAGGTAGTTCAGGTAGCCAATGAAGGCCACCAACTGTCCGAGGGTCAGATTGCCTAAAATGGCCTGCCAGCCGCCAAAGGCCAGCACCGCCACCACGCCCAGGTTCGATATCATAAAAATCAGCGGGAAAAAAGTCGCAAACAGGCGGATGAGTTTGATGTTCGAGTCCAGCAGGTCAAGGTTGCGTCCGTAAAAGCGTTCCGATTCGTAGGATTCGCGCGCAAAGGCCTTGACGATGCGCATCCCGGCCAGGTTTTCCTGCAAGACGGTGTTGAGCGCGCCCAGTTTTTGCTGGACTTCCTTCGACATCGGCATGACGTTTTTGACAAAGACGACAAAGATATAGCCGATGGCCGGGAACATGACCAGCAGGATGAGCGTCAGCGCCCAGTTCATGCTGAACAGGATGACCAGCGTGCCGATTAACAGAATGATGGCCGAAATCAGTTGAATCAGGCCATTGCCAATGAAGGTGCGCACCAGTTCGACATCCGAGGTCATGCGTGTCATCAGTTTGCCGGTCTGTGAATGGTCGTGATAGGAAAAGGAAAGGCTTTGCAGTTTGCTAAAAATCGCATTGCGCAGCTCAAAGGCCACACCCTGTGAAGCCATTTCGGCCAGGTAGCCTTGCAGGAAATTGAAGACGCCGCGCCCGATGGCAATCAGCACCAGCCAGAGCGCAACCTGCCAGACGACCGCCATTTGCAGCGGAATGATACCGTCATCAATTAAATTTCCCAACAGGCGCGGGCTGACCAGATTGCCGGCGTTGACCACCAGCAGGCTGACAAACGCCCCTAGCGAGGCAGCCCAGTAGCGCGCCAGATAAACAAACATGCGTCGAAGTCCGGTCATAGAGTTCCTTGATTAAAGCAGGATAAGATGTGTCCTATTTTATCCCCCACCGATGTAGATTTTGTGCGATTTACATTAGAGAATTGTAAGTGTTTCACGGGAAGAGCGCAGGACCGACCCGCCATGCGTAAGAAATTGTCCGATTGAACCTGGTTTTCGAGCAAAAATGCGCCCGGATAGGCCCGCCCTTGCGCGCGCCAGCATGCCTACTTGAATTCAGTGAGTATTTCTTCAACAGTGCGCTTTGCCATGGCGACAAATTCCGGGTTCGTTTCGGGATAGTATGGAATTATCATCAGGGCTTGATGCAACGCGTAACCACGCGCGCGACTCCAGGTATCATCATCTACATCCAAGGCCTGTCTGAATGTTTCACGCCCGACTTTGTTGAAGACGCTCCATGCAGGAACCACGTCAGCAGCGGGGTCGCCGATACCAGCCCCGCCAAAGTCAATGACGGCGCACAGGCAACCCTCCTGAACGAGCAAATTAGACTTCAGCAAGTCTCCGTGTATCCATGCAGGATTCCCATTCCATGGAGGTGATTCAAGTGAACGTGTCCATGCTGCTGATACCGCTTCAGTGTCTATCACAGCGCGAGAAGATTCAATTGCCGAGCGTGTCGCTGCGTCAAGTTCAAGTAAGGGACGCCGGCCGCCGCGAGGCGCTCCCTGTATATCTATACTTCGTAGTTCCAAAATGAAGTTAGCGAGGTCGTAAGCAGCCTGACGCTCATCGCTGATGAGACTGTCTTGATATGGAGTCCCCTCAAGCCAATGATAGATTGCC
>JAWOIR010000056.1:0-2919 GCA_046484545.1 Anaerolineales bacterium | reverse complement strand
GTGATTGAGTGATTTGATGATTGTTTGGTTGTCGAAAGTCAAAGGTCGAAAGTCGGGGCTTGGACGTTTGACTTTTGACCTTCGATAGGAATTTGAACTTTCAGGATTGTACCCCCACCCAGAGCGGAGTCGAGGGTGAAGGTTCCGCCGGTTAGGCGGATTCTTTCGCGGATGCCGAGGATGCCATAGTGGCCGGCGGGGATGGTTTGCGGGTTGAATCCAGTTCCATTGTCTTTGATTTCTAGCACCAGCGATTGCGCTTCGATTTTACTCATCGATTGGTTAACGGATAATTTGACAGCCGCTTCGCTGGCCCGGGCGTGGCGGGCGATGTTGGTGAGGGCTTCGCTGACGGTGCGCAGAAGGGTCTCTTTAACGGTATCCGGCAGGGGTGGGGTTTGTTCCGCGTGGAAAATGCAGGGGATGCCGGTGGCGGCTTCGAAACGGTCGACTTCGCGGCGCAGGGAATCTTCCAATTCCCGCAAATGAGTTTCGCGTAAATTGCTGATGGCATTGCGGGCGTCGGCGAGCGATTCACGGGCTTTTTGCATGGCCTGGGCGATGATTTGGCGCGCTTTTTCGGGGCGGTTTTGATTCAGGTGGGCGTCGGCGGCTTCGAGTTGCAGGATGAGACCGGCCAGGCCTTGCGAGAGGGTGTCGTGCAGTTCACGCGCCATACGCTGACGTTCGGCGGCGATGGTCAGGTCTTCGACCTGGGCGGCGTACTCGGTCAGTTGGCGGTTGGCGGCTTCGAGTTCGGTGGCCAGGGCCTGGGCTTGCTCGCGGGCGTCGGTCTGGCGGCGGTAGAGAACCACGTAGATGACCACAAAAATTAGGACGGGCAGGGCGGTGACAACCAGCAAGGCGGGCGGGAGGGTTGTGCTGATTTGTTGGATGCTGATAAACGCCAGCGTGAAGTAATAGATGGTTACCAGCAGACCGCGGCGGGTGAGACCGAACATGCCGATGGCTTCACCGAACAGGGCCATGTAAATGGCGAATGCGACGGCTTCATGGGCGGCCATCCAGGAGATGGCGAATGCGATCAGGCCTTGAACCAGGATGTAGGTGAGCAGCAGTTTGGGCTTTTCGAAAATCCTTTCGATTTGCCAGTGCAGGAGCACGTGAATAATAAACAGGATTGTGAAAACGGCCAGCAGAAGGGGCGCGCGCAGGACGGGCCTGTCGAGCAGCGAGACGGTGTACATGATTGCCATGACCAGGGTCAGAAACCAGGTAAACAGGCGCGGGTCGCGCTCGACGCCGGTCAGGGTGTTGGGGGCAGGTTGTTCTGGCATGTTTGAATTGTATAACAGTTTGGGCGCAGATTCCATTGTCCGCGCGGACATTGTACGAAAGTACAACTTGGGACTATTCGGATGGACGATGTGGGAACAAGGGGAAATTCGTACAATGGGGTCAAGATAAATTCGGTAGGGGCGCGGCGAGGGATTTGCAGATATTCCGTTTTGACAGAACCCGCCGCGCCCCTACGATAATTGAGGAGAAACAATGAACGCAATCGAAGTCAAGAATCTTAAGAAGTCCTTTGGCAAGTTACAGGCCGTGCAGGGCGTGGAATTTGCTGCCGCGCAGGGCGAAATTTTGAGCCTGCTGGGGCCAAATGGGGCTGGCAAATCGACCAGCATCTCGATGCTCTCCGGGCTGCTGGCGCCGGATGAAGGCGATGCTTTCATTATGGGGAATTCCATCCGCAGCGCCCCGGAAGCGGCCAAGGCTTGCCTGGGAGTCGTGCCACAGGATATTGCGCTTTACCCCGACCTTTCGGCGCGCGAGAACCTGGTCTTTTGGGGCAAGATGTACGGCCTGCGCGGTGCGGCGCTCAAAACTCGCGTGGATGAAGTACTAGACATCATCGGCCTGACCGACCGTCAGAAGGACGCCGTTGGCAAGTTTTCGGGTGGGATGAAGCGGCGTGTCAACATCGGCGCGGCGCTGCTGCACAAACCGCAGGTGGTCATCATGGATGAGCCGACGGTCGGCATCGACCCGCAGAGCCGCCGTCACATTCTTGATAACGTCAAGGAGCTTAACCGCCAGGGCATGACCGTGCTTTACACCACCCATTACATGGAAGAAGCCGCCGAACTCTCGCACCATATCGCCATCATGGACAAGGGCAAGGTGATTGCCTGCGGCACGCACGATGAACTCATCAAACTGGTCAACGGGAAGACGCGGATTGACCTGACGTTGAACGTTGAAGGTTTAAATGTTTTGGATGCCTGGAAAATGGTTGAGGGTGTGAACGGAATCGATTCTACCGATGGCTCAGTCGCCGTTTTGGTGAGCGATTCCAACCTGGTTTTGCCGCGCCTGTTCGAGGCGGCTGGCAATTTAGGCGCGCGGATTACCTCGGTCGATATCCAGGAGCCCAATCTTGAAACGGTGTTCCTGCACCTGACGGGTAGGGCGTTGCGAGACTGACCAAGGACGAACGACGAAAGACCAAGGTTGGCGCCTTTGTCGTTTGTCTTTGGTCCTTTGTCAAAAGAGGAGAATGAAAATGAATACACAAAAAATTACTCTGTTCGGATTGATTATCAAAACCAGTGTCGTGCATACAATCACCTATTTCCTGATGGGCTTGCTGGCTTATGCCTTCCTGGGATATGCCGAACGATTTGCCGAGGCCGACATGGCCAGCTGGATGCGCCAGACCAGCGACCCGATTGTGATGGCCGGGCCACTGTTCCAGCCTTTGCGTGGAATCATCTTTGCCCTGGCTTTTTACCCGCTGCGTGAAATCCTTTTTGGCAGGAAAAACGGCTGGTTGACGATGGGGTGGCTGCTGGTCGCGCTCGGCATTCTCTCGACTTTTGGGCCGACTCCTGGCTCCATCGAAGGCATGATTTACACCATTCTGCCCATTTCGGGACAGTTGACTGGCTGGCTGGA
>JAWOIR010000025.1:0-3071 GCA_046484545.1 Anaerolineales bacterium | reverse complement strand
CCGCATGCACTCAAGACAAGCACAAGGACTATCCCCCAGACAACAAGATTAGTAAGTTGTTTTTTCATTCTATTTCCTTTCAATTACGGAGAAGCATTATACCCGCACCGGACACACTATGACAAATGCCAACAGCGGATGCCTTCAGCGACCAGGCATCCGCTGCATAACAAAAGCATTGCCGTTTGATTACGGGGCCGGTGTTTCGCTTGGCAAGGCGGTTGCAGTGGGCGTAAGTGTAGCCGTCGGTGTGGCGGTTGGCAGCACCACCCTGATTTCAACAAAGAAGGAAACGCCCTGGTAGCCGTTCAAAATCGGCATCAAGACTCCCGCCGAATTGCGAATACGCCAATATCCGCGATACGTGCCGGGATTATCAGGCGCTTTGAGCGCGACAGAAAGGTCAACTTCATGCCCCGGCGGGACATCGCCCGCAAACGGCTGCGAAACCGGGCCGCTCATTATCTCACCCTGGTCAAAAATCAACTGGTAGCCGCCTGTCCAGGTGCAGGTTCCCACATTGCGCAATCGCCAGGTCTTGGTAAAGGTTTGACCAGGCTGCATCACGGCTCCATCGGGAATGGTGACATCGGTTATGAAGCGCGCCAAATCACACAGCGGCGTGGCGCTGGGCGCAGGCGTGGGCGAGAGCGTGGCGGTCGGCAAGTTGGGAGTGGAAGTCTCGAACGCAGACGAGTCGGGAGTCAGCGGTTCGGGAGTCAGCAGGCCCTCGAGTGTCAACTGGGCCTGCACGGTTTGGGCCGCCTGGGTAAAAATGAAATCGCTCGGCTGAGGAGTGGCGCGCGGCAAGTTACAGGCGGATACGCCAAACAACAAGAACATAAGCATTAGTACGCGCAATAAAAAGGTCTTCGGCATCTCTTTTCCTCCGTTAAAAACAATAGCCTGCCAGCGATTATTCTGATATGATTATCAGTACTTCACGAAAGTTGGAAGAATTTCCGATTTTTGGTGTGTGTAATGGGCGTACGCCCATTACACACACCAAAAATCGGGCTCCTTGTAAAATATTCGTGAAGTACTGATTATACCAATCGGCTACTCAAGATGAGGCTTGGGCACTATATAGTCATTCTCGCCTTTTTTAATGGATTTTTGCCACCCCTGGCCCGTAAATAGACAGGATTGCCATGATTAGCGCCGAAAATTTTATATCCCTGCCCTACACCCCCGACCTGACCGAAAGCGGAATCGCCTACGCCCTGCGTTCACTGCCCTATACATACAATCGTATGGGCGGGTCGCTGTTTTCACGCCTACGGCGGATTGTCAGCGGGGTGGCAGTGGAACTGGCCTTTCGGCGTTATCTGGGGGAACAGGATATTCCTTTCGACGTGAAAGGAATGACCCCTTTTACCGAACCAGACCGCTATGACGTTTCAATCGGCGGGCATCGCTGCGACTTGAAAACTTTTGTCACATCCAAGCGCGGACAGATTACAGCGATGCGCCGCAACCCTTCGATTGCCCTGCGCGCCCCGGCCCTGATTCCCGCCGACCAGTTTGCCGGTGAAAACCACAGCGACCAGGATATATACCTGTTCGCTTTTTTACTGGGGCTGACGACCAACTCGAACGAGGAAATAAAAACCGCCCTACAGGCCGGGCAACCGATTTACCTGATACACCCCATGCCATCCGAGTGGTCACGCCCGAACACCTGGGTGCCGCTCAGCAGTCTCAGCCTGAAAAGCGAGTGCAGGGAGGCGGTGACGGTCGAAATTGGCGGTCAGGACAAGGAGCGCGAATTCATCAGCCAGAAACTGACCCTGGAGCCGCTCACCCGCGAGGTCGTCGATTTGCCGCTTTACAGCCTGTCATACCTGCACGTTGAGTCAGTTCCCGATGCGCGAATTGGCGTTCACAGCAACACGCGCGGCGAGGTTTACCTGATTCCGCCGCGCGATTGGGGCAATATCTGGATTTACGGCATGGAAACCTGGCTAACCGGCTACATCACCCGTGAAGAATTCCGACGCAAGGCCAACACCATCTTTGCCGGCAGCCGCGTCTTCCAATATAGCAAAACACAAACCAAGAATATGTCGGTGCCGGTCGAAGAATTACGCCCCCTGCCAGAGCTATTCGAACGTGTGAAAGAGTGGGAAGGGCAAAAGACCAGGTAAAAAGAAAACGAGAAATGAGAAGCTCCTTGATAGTTCCTGTGATAAGTCTCCGCATGTTTGGGGTATGAGCGTGCGTACGCACGCTCATACCCCAAACATGCGAGTTTCTTTACGGCAAATATCAGAGAACCAAATGAGATAAAAAGGGAAGTGGTTTTGAACCACTTCCCTTTTTATTTAGCGGTAATCGCCTTCGCCCCGGATTGTGCCGCGCTCGAGGCGCGAAAAAAGTTTTTCGAGATTGGCCTCGGCCACTTCCTGCAAGGGGATATCCAGTTCGGTAGCAATCTGGGCCAGGTACCAGAGCACATCCCCCAATTCGTATTTCAAACTCTCTCGGTCTTCCGCGTTAATCTGCCCGGCATGGTCGCGGAAGATTTTCTTGACCTTGCCTGCCAGTTCCCCGGCTTCGTTGACCAGGCCAAGGGTGGGGTAAACAATCGGATGGTCGGTATGCACCAGGTTCCAGGTTTTGCGCGATTGGTGCTGGTAATCGTTCAGGTCTTTGATGGTGGGCATGATTTATCCTTTGACAATTTTTAGCGCATTCGGCACAATCTCGAAACTAACCTGGCGCAGGTTGCTGCCAAAACTGGTGTAGACCTCGCCGTCAACGTGGATGTAGAGCGGACGGTCGGACACCAGGCTCAGGCGTCGCATCGTTCCGAGCGTCACCTGCGGGAATTTGGCATGAGTCCCGCGCATCACTTCCGGCAAAAGTCGCAGCATGGTCAGGCGCGAACAGTTCCCAATCATGGCATAGTCGAGAACGCCGTCATCCTGTTTGGCGTCCGGCGCGACGATAAAGCCGCCGCCCTCGCGCGGCCCGTTGCAAACCGCCAGCATCAGGTTGGACTGCTCGATTTTCTGCCCGTCGATATCAAGTTGCAAGTTGGCCGGGGTGTGATTTGTAATGATGGTCTG
>JAWOIR010000434.1:0-5505 GCA_046484545.1 Anaerolineales bacterium | reverse complement strand
CTGATGCTCTCACTGCCCGCCAGCCTGGGGCTGATTCTGCTCGCCACCCCAATTGTCGCCATGCTCTACCAGCGCGGCGCGTTCGACGCCACCGCCGTTGAGATGACCGCCTGGGCCCTGGCCTGGTACGCCGCCGGAATGGTCGGGCACGCCCTGTATGAAGTCCTGACCCGCGCCTTCTACGCCCAGCAGGACACCAAAACCCCGGTCATCGTCGGCCTGCTGGCGATGAGCCTGAACGTAGTCTTGAGTTTCGTGCTTTCGGCCTGGTTCCGCCAAATCGGCTGGATGCCGCACGGCGGGCTGGCGCTCGCCAATTCGCTGGCAACCGCGCTCGAAGTGTTGATACTCTTCATCATCCTGCACCGGCGTCTGGGCGGCGTCCACGGGCGCGCCCAGCTCGACGGCCTGCTGCGCTTCGGCCTGGCCGCCGCCGCCATGACCGCCTTCCTGCTGGCCTGGAACCAATTCACGGCTGAACTCAATCCCTGGCTGGCCGGGCTGGGCGGGGTTGCCCTGGGCGGCGCGGTGTATGGGCTGGGCCTCGTCCTGCTACGCGTCTCGGAAGTGGGCATGATTTTGCGGGTAATCCTTCGCCGCGCAAGACGATAATGAAAAACACGTAGGGGCGACCCGCCAGGCATAAGGAGAAACATTTTTGCCTTAAATCCCGGCAAAGCAGATATTTTTTTGGGCATGACGGGTCGCCCCTACCTCGCACAAATATAGTTAACATCCTGCGTTACACAGATGAAAACCAATGACCAACTTCTCCCTCTCCCCCATCACCCTCGAAGGCAAACTGATACGCCTGGAGCCGCTGAGTCTCTCCCATAGCGGAGGGCTGGCTGAAGCTGGGAACGATCCAGCGATTTGGCAGTATATGCTCTACGGTAATCTCAGCCTGCCGGGCGCAATGAAAGCCTGGGTGCAGGACATCCTGCAAAGACAGGCCGCCGGGACCGACCTGCCCTTCGCCGTTCGCCACAAACCGAGCGGACGCATCGCCGGGGCGACGCGCTACCTCGACATCCGCCCCAAAGACCGCGGGCTGGAAATCGGCGGCACCTGGTACGCGCCCGAATTCCAGCGCACCGGCGTCAACACCGAGTGCAAGTACCTGCTGCTGTGCCACGCCTTCGAGACGCTCGGCTGCATCCGCGTGCAATTCAAAACCGACGCCCGCAACGAACGTTCCATCCGCGGAATCGAACGCATCGGAGCAAAACGCGAGGGAATTTTGCGCAACCACATGCTATTGCCTGACGGCCACAAACGCGACTCGGTCTATTTCAGTATCCTCGACAGCGAATGGCCGGGGGTCAGAGAACGGCTCGAAGGGTTGCTTTCAAATCCCAACCCTTGACCCTGCTCCCATAATTCAATAGAATGACAGTCTGATTTGTACATTTTCCTACAACCCGCCCCAAACGGAGAACCACATGATTCGCCTCAGCTACAGCACCTTCGGCCTGACCAACCTCGACTTCCTGACCGCCATCGACGAAGTCGAAAAAGCCGGCTACCCCGGCGTCGAAATTTCCTTCCACCGCGACCAGTTCAACCCATTCGACCTGAGTGATGACGACCTCGAAAATGTCCGCAAACGCCTCGCATCGGGCCGCGTCAAAGCCGCCTGCGTCGCCACCGCCTCGCACTTCTTCACCCCCCAGCGCCCACACGAACCCTCGCTCATGTCGCCTGACCTGGCCGGGCGCAAACGCCGCATCGAACTGGTCAAACGCGGCATCCACGTCGCTCGCAAACTGGGCGTGGACCTCGTCACCTTCGGCAGCGGCTTCATCCGCGACGAGCATGTCAGCAACCTCGGCGTCAACCCGCGCGAACTGCTCATCGACAGCATCCAACAGTGCCTCGCCGAAATCCGCCCCGACGAAGACATCACCCTGCTCATCGAACCCGAACCCGGCATGTTCATCGAGACGATGGAACAGGGCCTGTCGCTCGTGGACGAAATCAACTCGCCGCGCTTCCGCCTGCACGTCGACATCCTGCACGCCTACTGCTCCGAAAAAAACTACGTCGAAGCCCTGGCCCAGGCCGCGCCCTACATCCGCTACCTGCACATCTCCGACGCCCGCCAGGGCTACAACCTGAAAATCGTCAAAGACGCCCCCGGCCTGTCCTTCGACCTCGACTTCGCCTCCTACCTGGTCTATTTTCCCGAAACAGCGGATTATGTCCTGCTCGACCGCGATTTTCCACGCTATTTCTGTGACCTGCCCCCCGGCATTTCCCAACGCAACCGGCTGGACGCGCTCCTCGCCCAGGCCGGAATCCAGAAATCCCCCGAAATTGTCCAATACCCCGGCCTCTACGCTGGCGCATCGCCCTTCGACGATGAATTTTTCACCTACTGGATTTCCGTCCCCGGCCTGAGTTACGACGTGCTCGAACGCGCCAAACCCATCCTCGGCTACCTGCGCGGCGCGCGCGGCCCGCAACTGGTCGATAAAATGGTCGCCAACACCCTGACGGGCATCGTTCACTTCCACGAAATCCCCGGCGAAGGGACGCTTGACCTGGCCGCCAGTTTTAGGGCATTGACCGACAACGGCTTCGACGGCTACGGCTCGGTCGAACTCTATCACCACGTCGAATCGTGGCAGAAGGCTTTGGCCGACAGTTACCGGCATTTGTCGCAGTTTGTGTAATCGGCGATATTCGAGAGCCGATATTCGATATTCATTATTCGAGAATCGAATTTCGAGTACCGAGTATCGAATATCGAGTATCGAAACAACAGGAGTCACCATGATTAACTACCAAACCCTCGGCTGGAACCCCAGCACCGTCGGCGAACTCGACCACCGCCTGCTCAAAGCCCCGCGCGTCAAATTGCGCTCGGCCAACCCCGGAAGCAATGGCGATATCGTCTATTGTGTCGACCTGCGCGTCAACAAGCCCAACGCCGGGGAATATCTCTCCACCACCGAACTGCACTCGGTCGAACACTTCCTGCTCGAAGGCTTGCAGCGCTACCTGCCCGAAAACTTCCTCTCGATTGGCATCATGGGCTGCCAGACCGGTTTCTACATCGTCCTGCTCAACGAAGGCCGCGCCGCGAAAATCTGCCACGTGCTCGAAAACATCTTCGATGACATGCAGGTCGCCAGCGAAGTGCCTTATACCAGCATTGAGCAATGCGGCAACTACAAAAACCACAGCCTTGAACTGGCCCAGGCTGTCGCCCGCCGCATCCTGGCCGCCCGCGCAGACTGGCTGGACGCGGTATGACAATTGGTAGCACCCATTGGCGCGTCACCTACCAGCGCCCCATCGAATACGAAATTGTCAACGCACCCGGTCTGTTTGAGTTGGGCAACCCGGCCCTTTTAACGGAAGGGGGCCGACGCCGCTTCGTCGTCATCGATAGCAACGTCGCCCGCTTCTACGGGGATAGAATCCGCGCCTACTTCGACCATCACAGCATCGACGTCAAAATCGTGACCTTTCCGGGTGGCGAAGAGAACAAAACGGTCGATTCCTACCTCGGCATCCTGTATGAGTTAGATTCCTTCCCCATCCACCGCCGCGACGAGCCAATTATCGCCATCGGCGGCGGCGTGCTGACCGACGTGGTCGGCTTTATCGCCAGCAGTTTCCGCCGCAGCGTGCCGCACATTAAAGTCCCGACCACGCTGATGGGCTACATCGATGCCTCGGTCGGCATCAAGACCGGCATCAACTTCAACGGACACAAAAACCGCATCGGTTCCTTCGAGCCACCCCTGCGCGTTTTCCTTGACCGGGACTTCCTGCGCAGCCTGCCGCGCCGTCACATCCTCAACGGGGTCTGCGAAATCATCAAACTGGCCGTCATCAAGGACGCTGAACTATTCACCATGCTCGAAAGGGATGGGGCAGAAAGTATTGCTGCCAACTTCCAGGACGACCCCGGCGGGGAAATTCTCAACCGCGCCATCAGCGGGATGCTCGAAGAGTTGCAACCGAACCTGTACGAGGAGAATCTCTCTCGCAAGGTTGACTTCGGCCACACCTTCAGTTACGGACTGGAAACCCGCCACGAAGCCCACCTGCTGCACGGCGAGGCCGTCCTGCTCGACATCATCGCCTCGACCATGCTTGCCCTGGGGCGCGGCCTGCTCTCCGAGTGCGAAGTCGAACGCATCTTCGGCCTGATTCACCACCTCGGCATTCACCTCGATACCAGCGTCCTCGACCCCTGCCTGATGTGGGAAAACCTGCTCGAACGCATCGAACACCGCAACGGCTACCAGCGCGTCCCCATGCCGGATGGCATCGGCAACTGCATTTTCCTTAATGACATCACCCGCGATGAAATCGAGACAGCATTGAAACGCCTTGAAAAATTTCTCCAGGTTTCAGACTTGCTAAATGATGTAAAATTAACAGTAACAGGAGTATAACGATGGTTCTCAAAACGATTGAAGCAACGTATGACGGACAAGTTATCCGCCCAGATTCTCCTCTCAAGTTGGAGCCGAATACGCGCGTGCGTATTACGGTAACGCCGGTTAAGGCGACGCGCGGCAAACAAAAATCCTTCCTTGCAACAGCCCGAGCGCTAAAACTGAATGCGCCCGCCGATTTGGCCGAAAACCTTGACGAATACTTGTACGGCACAAAAAAATCCAATGAAGAATGAAATCTTTCTTGACAGCGCGTTTATCATCGCTTTAGCCAGCAAGACAGACGCGTTTCATGAAAAAGCCTTACAAATTTCCGAAACATTGGACGGGAAAATATTAGTCACCACGCGCGCAATTTTGCTCGAAATAGGAAATGCGCTCTCCAAGCGTTCGTTTCGCAAGGCTTGCCCCGCTTTGCTTGACTCACTTGAAATGGATGACAACGTGGTGATTGTTTCCCTTTCTGATGAATTATTTACCAGAGGGGTGGCTTTGTATGCCAAGCGGACAGATAAAGAATGGGGATTGATTGATTGCATTTCTTTCGTCGTTATGCAAGAACGTGGCATCTCGCAAGCCCTGACAACCGATATTCATTTTCAACAAGCCGGTTTCGAAACCCTTATGCGTGAGTAGGACAAGCCTTTGACCGGAACAGATAGCCCAGAATCTGTTTCGGTTTAATTTGCCAAGAAAGCGACCTTATCTATGACCCAATTTTCGAACGCTGACGACCAGGAAATTACTAAATTCGACAACGTCTCCCAAACATGGTGGGACCCTAAAGGCGAGATGGGAACCTTGCACACCATCAACCCGCTACGCACGAAATTCATCATGGACAACATCGACACGCCCAACCCGCGCATCCTGGATGTCGGCTGCGGCGGCGGGATTCTTTCCGAAGCCCTGGCCCAGGCCGGGGCGCAGGTGACCGGCATCGACCTGTCGCTGCCCTCGCTTGAAGCGGCCCGCCAGCACGCCCAGGCTGGGGGATTGCAAATCGAATACCGGGCCGTCACCGCCGAAGAACTCGCCGAGGAACAGCCGGAATCTTTTGACGCTGTGACCTGCATGGAAATGCTTGAAC
>JAWOIR010000433.1:0-3422 GCA_046484545.1 Anaerolineales bacterium | reverse complement strand
GTGGTCATCGCCCTGAGCCTGGTCTTGCTGGTCAACCGCTTTTTGCCCTTCCTGTACGCCACGCCGCTGATTGTGGTCATGGCCTATGTGCTGCGCCACATGCCGCAAGCCGTACGCGCCAGCGAATCAGCGCTTGGGCGGCTTTCGCCCGCACTGGAAGAAGCCTCGCGCACGCTAGGACGCACCTCGCTGCAAACCCTCTTTCAGGTGACGATTCCGCTGGTTTTTCCGGGACTGCTGGCAGGCGGCGCACTGGTCTTCCTGACTTCGCTCAAGGAATTGCCCGCCACACTGCTCTTGCGCCCAGCAGGGTTCGACACGCTTGCCGTGCGGGTCTGGATTTGGGCCGAGGAAGGTTTCTACATGCAGGCCGCGCCCGCCGCGCTCTTGTTAGTGCTGGTCTCGGCCATTCCGCTCTCATTTCTTTTACGCAGGGAAAAAATATTCAATGAACGCTCTTGAAATCACCCAACTCTCCAAACACTTCCCCGGTGCAGCCCTGCCGGCGGTGGATAACATCTCACTCTCGCTTCCTGACGGGGAAATTTTGGCCCTGGTCGGCCCAAGCGGATGCGGCAAGACGACCACCCTGCGCCTGGTCGCGGGGCTGGAACGCCCCGATAACGGCGAAATCCGCCTTAGGGAACAGGTTGTCGCCTCGAAAAACCTGTTCGTGCCGCCCGAAAAGCGCGGGGTGGGTATGGTTTTTCAGGAACATGCCCTGTTTCCGCACCTGACGGTGGCCGCCAATGTCGCCTTCGGGTTGAAAAAAGAATCTCGAAACGGCGAACAGGATAAAGTCCGCGCGATGCTGGCCCTGGTCGGGTTGGAAAAGTTCGCCGGTCGCTATCCGCATGAACTCTCTGGCGGCGAACGTCAACGCGTCGCCCTGGCGCGGGCATTGGCCCCTGAGCCGGTGCTGGTCTTGATGGATGAGCCGTTTAGCAGCCTGGATGCCGACCTGCGGCTGGAGATACGCGAACAGGTGCGCGGGATTTTGAAGCAGATGCGCGCGACGGCGGTTTTTGTGACCCACGACCAGGAGGAGGCCCTGTACATGGGTGACCGGCTGGCAGTTTTCCAACGCGGACGGCTGGAGCAGGTCGGCGGGCCGGAGGAGATTTTTCACGCGCCGCAAACCCGTTTTGTGGCCGAGTTTATGGGCAATTCGGACTTCCTGCCGGGCCAGGCCTGCACGGATGGGATTTGCACCGAAATCGGCCTGCTGTCCCAGCCGCTCGACCTGCCGGAAGGCGCACCGGTCGAGATTGCGCTGCGGGCCGACGACGTTAACTTCGTCCCGGATTCGGACGGGAACGCGCTGGTCGTCGAGCGGTTGTTTCGCGGGGCATACAACGTTTACCGCCTGCAACTGGATTCAGGCCAGCGCCTGCACGTCATGCACCCGCATATCCAGGTGACACAGGCCGGGACGCGGGCACGGGTGTTTGTAGACGCCGGGCATTCGCTGGCGGTTTTCCATCAAGGCAGGGCGGTCAGTATCGAGAGCGGGAAGGCAAAAATAGAGACAGCAGGCCACCAGCGAGTATAATTAGCGCGGAGGAACTGCCATGATTACTCATTACCATCGCCCCCAAACGCTCGAAGATGCGCTCGCCCTGCTCGAACAACCCGCAACCCTGCCAATGGGCGGCGGCACGGTACTGAACAGTCCGACGTATAAAAATCAGGAATTCGCAGTGGTCGATTTGCAGGGCCTGAATTTAGACGAAATCACCCAAGCAGGATATACCCTTGAAGTCGGCGCAACCGCCACCCTGCAGGGATTGCTCGAATGCGCCCATACTCCAGCGGCTTTGCAACAGGCCATCAGGCAAGAGTCCGCGTTAAATCTGCGCAATATGGCAACTGTGGCTGGAAGTCTGGCAGCCTGCGATGGCCGCTCGCCCTTTGCTACCATGATGCTGGCGCTGGATGCCAAACTGACCGTCATCAGCGCGGAGACGGCGACTTTTAATCTGGTCGAATACTGGGCCTTGCGCCCGGCGGGACTAATTACCCGAATCGAAATTCCGTTAAATGTGGCTTCGGTCTACGAACAGGTCGCCCGCACCCCGGCAGACCGCCCCATCGTGGCGGCGGGCCTGTCCCAGTGGAAGAGCGGACGCACCCGCCTGGCCTTGGGTGGCTACGGCAAAGTCCCGATGCTGGCGATGGACGGGACCGAGTCCGATGGTCTGGAATCAGCGGCGCGCAACACCTTCCACGAAGCCGCCGACCAATGGGCAAGCGCTGAGTATCGCATGGACGTGGCAGCCACGCTGGCAAAGCGATGTCTGGCGGCTGTCAAGGAATAGATTCTCTCCCCTAAACAGCCTAAACAGGCCATCGAGTCCGTACTGGAAAGCGCGGCATGTCTCGCCCCACCCTGCCACGCTTTTTATCGGCTCATTGGGAATTCCCCATGATAAGTCTCTGCATTTTGGGGTGTGAGAGCGCGTACGCGCTCTCACACCCCAAAATGCGGTCTTCTTTACGGCAAATAAAAAACCAAGATGAAGTTAATCAACAATCATAAAATCACCATCATGCCCTGGCTGGTTTACATGCTGGCCGGGATTTTGTTCTTTTTCGGCGTTGCTCATCACAGCCTGAATTTTTGGGAACAGCCCGGCTTGCAGATGTTTCTTATCTCACTGATTGGGGCGCCGCTGTTTGTCGTCTTGCTTTGGTTTGTGGCAAACAAAATGCGGCCCCACGTCTATGCAATTCCCAAAAGTCGCTTACTGTTCTTTGTCCTTCTGGTCATAGCGGTCAGTTCGTTCACCTCCTGGCGGATTCACCGCCTGCCGGAAGTCTTCCAAACCGTGACGGTCACTCCGCTCAACGGGGAAGTGCGCCTGTTGGAAGTCAAGGGCCATTATGAAGTCGTCCCGCTTTACAAAGCGGCAGGAGAGAGCAACTGGCAGGAATCAGAAAAAGAATCGTACCTGGCAAATCCAAACGCAGAACCGCTAATTCTCCACTTCAAAGCCCCACCGGACAAACCGGTGACGGTGCTCTTCCTGACATCTCCACAGGGCGGCGTAGCGCAGGTCAAACTCAATAATCAGCGCGTTCAAGCAGCGGAACTCTACAGTCAGCAGCCGGGACAGCACAGAGTGCGTCTGGTGTCCGATTATCGCGGCATCCCAGGCGGGGTGTTTGTGGGGTTACTCATTCTTGCAGATATGCTCACGTTTGGCCTGCTGGCATTTGGCCTGCTGGTTTTGCAGGAAATCGGCGCACAAGTGCAAGCAAAACCAACTCAGAACGATAAAAAATACGCCTGGATGCGCACCGATATTGCCATCCTGCTTGCAGTGGGTATCGTACTCCACACTATCAACATGCTGGCGGTGCCGCTGACGCTCAACCCGGATAGCCAGGCTTACCTGAGAGGCGCGATACACCTGGTAGAG
>JAWOIR010000381.1:0-3129 GCA_046484545.1 Anaerolineales bacterium | reverse complement strand
AAGCCGAGCGCCAACGACGTTTTATGCCCAATCGCATCGCTCAACTCCGACCACGACAAATACGGAACCGGGAAATCCTCCGGCAGCGTGCCCTCGGCAATACTCTCCCGCCGAAAGCGGACCGCCTGCTCCTCGACTTCGGCGGCCATCGTCTCCATCAAGCTGAAATCATCCGCCAGCACCAGGGCTTTGGGCGGCAGGTAATCGAGTAAGGTCGCGGGGAAGGGATGCAGGAGGGGGATGTGAAATTCGGATGGTTCGAGATTAGATATTCGATATTCGTTATTCGAATCTTCGACTTTCGAGTTATCGAGTATCGATTTATCGCTTTTCGAATTATCGAATATCGAATTATCGGCCTTCACGATGTACTCTCTTGCCGGTGTTACTAAAACTGAATCGAGTTTCGCCAGCGTGCGCTGGGTGGCCGGGTCAAAACTGCGGATGGTGTCGAGTTCGTCGCCGAAGAAGTCCAAGCGGACGGGGGCGGGCAGGGCCGGCGGCCAGATGTCGAGCAGGCCGCCGCGCCGTGAGAATTGTCCCGGCGCGGTGACGGTGTCGGCCAGTTCGTAGCCGAGTCCGCTCCAGGTGCGGATGAGCGTCTCGGTTTGGTATTCGTCGTTCAGTTTGAGCCGTTTGCAGGCTTTCAGGAAATCGCGCCGCGGCAGGGTGCGCGTCATCAACGCCCGCACCGAGCCGATGAGTATGGGTGGGATTTCGGGCTTTTCCATCCCCGGCAGGTGATAGGCGGCCAGGGCCGTCAGCGCGTCCAAGCGTTCGCGGCGGGTGTTGACTCCCCAGGCGGCCTGTTCATACAAAAGCGGATTCGGTTCGGCGAACAGGTAGCGTTTCGCACCCGGCAGCCAGAAGGCCAGTTCATCGTGCAGGGCAATCGCATGGTCGGAGCGGTCGGTGATGAGCAGGATGGGCTGGTTCAGGTCGCTGTGCAGGGCCGCCAGGGTCGGCAGGCGCGCCGCGCGCGAAAGTCCCTGGGCAGGCAACGATTTGCCGCCACGCAGGGATTCGAGGAAGGATTGGTATTCGGGGGTTGAGCGGAGGGAGGCGAGAATCAGGTCCATAAGCGTTTTGCCGTGAATAAGGCAATCAATAAGTATACAGCAAAATCGCGGTTCATGAAACAAAAATTTTGAACCCTTTTGTGTGAAAACCCGTAGGGGCGACCCGCCCAGTGTGAAAAATCGTCGTTTTTTGCCAGAATTCTCTGCGGAATTGCATCACGTTATGCCTCAACGGGTCGCCCTTACTGCTGGGGGAACGGTGTATAATCGCCCCTCGTGAACGCCAAACACCTCCGCCACGCCCCCCAATAACCGCTCGGTCAGGTCACGAGCGGCAAGACGGCCCGCAACCGCCTGCGCCCGGTCGATAACTTCTTCCTGAAATATGACCCAGGCCTGCTCACCCGCCAGGACGGGGATTTTTCCCAGGCCCTGTTCGTTGACCTCGGCTATGGCGCGGAGGCTTTCACCACCCTTGAGACCGCCTCCCGTTTCCGGGCCTTGAATCCGCGCCTGGGCATTCTCGGCGTCGAAATCGAATCCGAGCGCGTCGCCCGCGCCCTGCCCTTCGCCGATGGGCAAACCTTCTTCCGCATGGGCGGCTTCAACATCCCGCTCTTGCCTGGCGAGTCGATTCGCGCCATGCGCGCCTTCAACGTCCTGCGCCAGTATGAGGAAGTGCAGGTCGCCCCGGCCTGGGCACAGATGGCGCGCGGCGTCCTGCCGGGCGGGTTGCTGGTCGAAGGCACCTCCAACCCGTTTGGCAGTATACTCTCGGCCAACGTTTTGCGCCGGGTGGACGATGCCTCCGCTCCCTGGCAACAGGAGGCCCTCGTCTTTTACACCAACTTCCGGCTGGGCTTCGACCCGGTCGAGTTCCAGACCATTTTGCCGAAGAATTTTATCCACCGTGTCACCCCCGGCGAGCCGATTTATGGCTTTTTTGAAGCCTGGAAAGCCAGCGCCGCCGAATCCGCCCCGATGCGGACGTTTGGCCTGCGCGCCTGGTTCGCTGCCAGCGCCGAGGGTCTGTCCCAGCGCGGATACCGCATCCGTCTCGACAAAAAATGGCTCAACCGCGGCTGGCTGGTATGGCAGTTTGTGTAGAGCAATTTTCGTAAGGCAATTTGCCAAATTGCCCCATAACCAATAAAAGGAAAAAATGCAAACCTCCCATAAACCCACCGGCATGCTTGCTTTTATCATTATTCTGGTTGGTCAATTGTTCTCGGTGCTGGCTTCCAGTATGAGTCACTTTGCCCTGACCATCTGGATGTACCAGCAAACTGAGAGCGCCTTTGCGCTTGGTTTGATGCAGGTCTTCTTCATTACACCCTTTCTGCTGATTTCCCCGTTTGCCGGGGTGATGGTGGACCGCTACAACCGCAAAGTGATGATGATGGTCAGCGACCTGGCGGCGGCGATTGCGACCGGGGGTATTTTCGTCCTGTACGCGCTGGGAATGCTCGAATTCTGGCATCTGTACGTCGCAGCAGTGCTGAACGGAATCGGCAACACTTTCCAATGGCCGGCCTATTCGGCGGCCATCAGCACCATGATTCCCAAAGAGCAGTTGGGACGTGCCAACGGACTGATGTCGCTGATGGAAGCCGGGCCGGGCGTGGTCGCGCCGCTGCTGGCCGGAATGCTGCTGCCACTCATCGGCCTGGTCGGCATCCTGGCGATTGACATTGTCACCTTTTTCTTCGCAGTCGGGACGTTGTTGTTCGTCCACATCCCACAGCCGCGCAAAACGGAGGAGGGCCAGCAGAAATCCGGCAATGTTTGGAGCTAGGCCGCCTATGGTTTCACATACATTTTTGCCCGCCCAAGCCTTTTGGGCTTGCAACTGGTCTTTTTCTTCGCTAACCTGTTCAGCGGCATCGGATTCACTTTGCTCGCCCCGATGATTCTGGCGCGCACCGACAGCAACAGCCTGATTTTTGTCTCTCTTCAATCTGCTGGCGCAATTGGCGCGGTGGCGGGTGGAATCCTGATGAGCGTCTGGGGTGGATTCAAGCGCCGGGTTCACGGCGTCTTGCTTGGTTGGATTCTGTTTAGCATTTTCGGGATGTTAATTCTCGGCATCGGTCAGGGACTGGCGGTTTGG
>JAWOIR010000271.1:0-6470 GCA_046484545.1 Anaerolineales bacterium | reverse complement strand
ACGAGCTGCTGGTAGTACCAGGAGGCCATCGTATCGCGCAGTTTGGACGGGTCTGTGATGAGGTAGTCGGTCATGCCGATTTCTTCGCCGTTGTAGAGGAAAGGCGTGCCGCGCAGTGTCAATACCAGGGCGGCGTTGATGCGCGCCAGTTCAGCGTCGTGCAGGCCGTCGCCGAAGCGGGTGTAGATGCGCGAGCAATCGTGATTGCCGATGGTGTTGCAGGCCCATCCGCGCACGGGCAATTTGTCGAGGCGGGCGATGCGCTCCTTCTGGTTTTTGCGGATGTGGGCCGGGTTCATCCGTTCTGTGCGCATGAGCGGGAAGTTGAAGACCAGGTGCAGTTCGTCATCGCCGTTGCCCATGTAGTCGATGTTGTCATCTTCGCCGACCAACATGCGGTCGCCATCGTATTCGTCGATGACGGCGCGCAGTTCTTTCATCAGGTCGTGCAGTCCGGGGCCGCCCCACTGATTCTTGAACATGTCGTACCAGTATTTCTCGGCCAGGGCTTTCTCTTCGGGGGTTTGGGCGGTTTCGCTAAAACGGCGCAACTCGCCCATCGTCATCGGGACGTTGTGCGGGGTCAGGGCCGGGTCTTCGTAGATGGTGCCGAGCGCGTCGAGACGGAATCCGTCCACGCCCATGTCCAGCCAGAAGCGGGCGGCATCCCACATAGCTTGCTTGACTTCGGGGTTGCGCCAGTTCAGGTCGGGCTGCTGTTTCATGAAGTAGTGATAGTAGTACTGGTCGCGCTCGGGGGCGTAGGTCCAGGCTTCGCCGTCGAAGCAGGATTGCCAGTTGTTGGGCGGCCCTCCCTCACCCCCAGGCCCCTCTCCCCGCGGGAGAGGGGAGTCGAGCCAGACGTACCAATCGGCTTTGGGGTTGTCGCGGCTGGATTTGGATTCGAGGAACCAGGCGTGCTCGTCGCTGGTGTGATTGAGCACCAGGTCGAGGATGACCCGGATGCCACGAGAATGCGATTCGTCCAGGAAGGTTTTGAAGTCGTCCAGCGTGCCGTATTCGGGCGCGACGTTGCAGTAGTCGCTGATGTCGTAGCCGCAGTCCCAGTTGGGCGAGGGGAAGTGGGGCGAGAGCCAGATGGCGTCGATGCCGAGGTCTTTGAGATAGTCGAGTTTTTCGGTGATGCCTTTAAAGTCGCCGATGCCGTCGCCGTTGCCATCGGCAAACGAGCGCGGGTAAATCTGGTAAAACAGTGCGGTTTGCCACCATTTGAAATTTGTCATGGGTTCTCCAAGGGTTGTGTGTTACAGGGAAATTTACCATAAAGCTGCCAGAGTACAAAGAGTTTGTTTATCGGTTCTCTGACATTTGCCGTAAAGAAGGCCGCATTTTGGGGTGTGAGTGCGCCGCACGCGTACGCATGCGGCGCACTCACACCCCAAAATGCGGGGACTTATCTCGGGCATTTCAGATGGATGGGAGAAAAATTTTCTGGACGTGTATCTTTACTTTGGCAGGACAAACTCAATCAGCCCGCCCTCATCGTCCCCTTCGGTTTTGCGGAACTGGCCGCCGTGCAGTTTGATGATGGATTGGCCGATAAAGGCGCTCATGGTCAGATCGATTTCGACCGGGATGGGGTTCTTTTGTCCCTTGCTGCGCAGGCTAAAAACCAGTCCGTCAATTTCTTCTTCGACGCCCAGGCTGATTTTGCACGGCAGTTGGGTATATTCGGCCAAGTAAAGGCACAGGTTGAGAATACATTGACGCAGGAGCGGTTCGTCGGCAGTTAGCGGCACTTCGGGCGCGTAGGCGACTATCTCAAATTCAACTTCCTTGTCGGCTTTGTTTTGTCCCCAGTAAGCGACCACCTGGTTGAGCAGGCGATTGGCTTCGCTTTCGATTGGCGCAAACGATTTTTCGCCGCGGCTCAAGCGGGCCATATCGACCAGATTGCTCATCATGGTCATGGCCTGGCTGCTGTTTTGGAAGATGGTGGTCAGGTCTTCGCGCTGCATGTCGGTAATTGGGCCGGACATGCCTTTGAGCATCATCTTGGTAAAGCCCAAAATGCGGTTGAAAGGCGATTTCAGGTCGTGGGCTTCTTCGGAGATGAAGGCGGCCAGGTCGAGTTCTTCAGGAAATCGAAATTGATTCATAAGGCCCTTTGCAAGAACAGGAAAGATACTTTGATTTTACTTGAATTTGCGCGGATTGGCGTTGGCGAATTCGGCTGTCTTACGGCCTCCAGGCCAGGAAGACTTGCAAAACGCGCAGATTTTGGACGAAATCGGTGTCGCGGTGGTTGGTCAGTTCGATGTCAATGGAGGCGATGCTGCGGGTGTTGGCGGCCCAGTCGGTCAGGTTGCCGGTGTAGTCGCAGCCGGTGTCGATGGGCGGCCAGGGATAATTAGTGACTTCGGCGACTTCTTCAGCCAGACGGATGGAGGGCGGGAAATCGGGGACGCCGCCTGCAAAAATACCGAGCGCGGCGCTGTGGTAACTAATCAGTGCAATCGGCTGGATGCGGTCGATGTAGGCTATCAGGGCTTTGACTTCCGGTTCGGAACCGGCATATTCTCCGCCTTCAATCGGACGCCATATCCAGCAGCCGGAGCGGTTCCATTCTTTTTTCCAATTGTAGGGCCAGTTGCGATTCAGGTCGACGTTGTTGGCGTTGGCGCGTCCGTCCACGCCCATGGCGCGGGCCGAGCCGTCGGGGTTGAGGTTGCGCAGGATGTACAGGCTGGTATCGCTGGGGATGGCTTCGGGATGGTCGTTCAGGTAGCCGATGAACTCATCGGCCAGGCGGACGGTGTTGTATTCATAGCCGCCATGAATGCCGGCGACAATCAGTTTGCTGACCGGGCCGGAGCCAAAGCGGAAGACTTCGAGCGGACGGCCTTCGACGCTGTAACCGATGGCCCGTCGGTTGGCCGCCGACATGTCCATGGGAGTGACGCTGGGGCCGGGGGAGGGCGTCGGCCAGGGGGTGATGGTGGCGCGGCGCGTGGGCGGGGGGACGGGCGTGACGGTCGGCCAGGGGGTGCGGGTCGGTTCTCCGGCGCGGGAAATTAGCGCGGCGTCGGGCGGGGATTCGCTCCGCGCGGCGGCGCTCAGGACGCCGCTAAAGTACAGGAGCGCAACCAGGCCGAAGAGGGCAAGCAGGTTGAAGACCCAGATGAGCGCCGCGATTCCACCCAGTCGTTTGCTCATGCGGGCAGGGTCTCCAGGCGCAGCAGGTTGAGGGCGGTGTTGGCGGCCCAGGCCGGGGCGTTTTTGGGGTGGCCGCCGTAGGAGTGGCGGGTGAGGCGGGCGGTTTGAGGGGTGACGATGGCGATTTCGAGATTGACCTGGCCTTCGGCGGGGGTGAGATGCAGGCCGAGGCCGCAGGTTTGGGCGTTTTCTTGGGTGAGTTGCAGTAAATCGTGGCCCTCGGGCAGGGCAGGCAGGCTTTGTCCGCCGCTGTAGGCCGGGTTTCCGCTTTTGGCGAGGCGTTGCAGCAGTTCGCCGCCCAGGTTGATTTCGAGGGCGCTCAGTTCCCAGCCGCGCGCGGCCAGTTGGGCCAGGGTGACGGCTTCGAGCGTGTCGCCGTCTGCGCCGAAGATGGCGTTGCCGAGACGTTGGCGGGCTGCGGCTTCGACGGGGGCTGTCAGCGCGTCGGCAGCTGCGGGCGTCTCGGCTTTGGCGGTGATGCGGATGTCGACCAGCCCGTGATGAGCGGCCAGGCCGACTGTGGGGTTGGCGAGGGCTTCAAGGTCGCCGACCTGTTCGTCGATGACCGATTCGCCCAGCCCGGCGACGTGCAGGATGCGGGCTTTGATAAGTCCGCGTAGTTGGTAGCGTTCGCGCAGGTAGGGGATAACTTCGTTTTCGAGCAGGTATTCCATTTCGCGTGGGACGCCGGGTAGGGCGATGATGCACTTGCCGTCCTGTTCGACGATGAAGGCCGGGGCGGTGCCGACCGGATTTTTGACGGCAATGGCCCCGGCGGGGACGTAGGCCTGGCGCTTCTGGTTTTCGCCGGTGCTGCGCCCAAAACGCGCCATGCGCTCGACGATTTGCTCCCACAGTTCTTCGCGGAATTCGACTTGTGTATGGACAGCGCGGGCGACGGCTTCGCGGGTGGGGTCATCTACCGTTGGGCCGAGACCGCCGGTGGTGATGATGATTTCCGTGCGCGCCAGGGTTTCGCGGATGACTTCGGCGATGCGTTCGGTGTTGTCGCCGATGGTGGTGGTGCGGAAGACATCCACGTTCAGGTCGCGCAGTTTACGCGCCAGATAGGCGGAGTTGGTGTCGACGATTTCGCCGAGCAATATTTCGGTTCCGATGGTGATGATTTCTGCGGAAGGCATGATTTTTCGATTTTAGATTTGAGATTGTTGATTTTAGATTGGGTGGGGTAATGTGTTTGTGTGGAGGTCGAGTAGGGCGATAGCCCGTACACTTGCGCCGCACTCCCGAAGGACGCCGGGACGGTGTGCGTTCCCTGGCATCGCCCGCCAGGGCAGGTGTGGTGCAGTGCAGGTGTCGAGACCGGGTATAAGTGGTCGAATGTTTAAGGTTGGAAGGTTGAAGGTTAGAAAGTTGCCCTTCGACTGCGCTCGTCGTTGTCGCTCGTCGCTCCGCTCAGGGCCTGCTTACTGGTTACTGAACACTGAACACTGGCTCTTGAATATTTTACCCGTTTGGTCAGATTTAGGGGTGACGGAGTTGGGTTAATCGTGTAACTCGATACGGGATTTTTATGACAAATTGCGCTTGTCGGTTGTGCTGATTTGTCCTACACTTAAAGGGTGAATATCCGCGTGAAGTTGATTGCCACTTATCTGGCCCACCTGCCGCCCGGTACGCAGGGCAATACGGCTGTGATGGACGTGCCGCAGGGCGCGACCATCGGGGATGTGCTTGGGCCGTTGGGCATTCCGCTGGATGATACTTCAGTTTTGCTGCTGAACGGCCTTCAGGCTGAGGCGGATGCGCAACTTTCAGAAGGCGACACGCTCACGGCTTTTTCTGCGATTGCGGGTGGAAGTTAACGGATTGCCTTTGGTGACACAGATACGCGGATGAGTCCGCGGATGTGGTGACGGCGGCTGCACCGAAGCCCTAATATTAAATGCCTATTCTCGAATTTCTAATCTCGAATAACTGACCAAAAGGAGAATACCTATGTACGGATGGCACGGACGACTGCTGCGGGTGGATTTGACCAACCAGAAAGTTTCCATCGAGACGATTGACCCGAAAATTCTCAAAGATTATATCGGCGGGCGCGGGCTGGCGATTCGCTACCTGTATGACGAGGTAGACCCGTTGGTGGACCCACTCGCTCCGGAGAACAAACTCATCTTCGCCACCGGCCCGCTGACCGCCACCACCGCCCCGACCGGTAATCGCTACATGGTCGTCACCAAGTCCCCGCTGACGGGTGCGCTGGCGCACTCGAATTCTGGCGGCGATTTCCCAACCTGGATGAAGCGCAGCGGTTTCGATATGTATATCTTCGAGGGCAGGGCGGCAAGTCCGGTCTATGTCTGGGTCAATGAGGATGACGTTGAAATCCGGCCTGCCGACCATCTGTGGGGCAAGGAAGTCCCTGAAACGACTGAAACGCTGCTGGCCGAAACCGACTCCAAAGCAAAGGTCGCCTGCATCGGCCCGGCGGGTGAGAAACTGGTTTTGATGGCGGGTATTATGAACGACAAAGACCGCACTGCGGCCCGCTCGGGGGTGGGGGCGGTGATGGGCAGTAAAAACTTGAAGGGCGTGGTGGCGATGGGTAAAAAAAATCCAGCCTTTTACGACGATGCCGGAATGCGCGCCCTATCTGTCAGCCTGTCGAAAGAAGTCGGGGCCGATATCAAGAAAGGCTCGAACCTGCGCGAATATGGCACAGCCTATGTGCCACAAGTCACCAATGCGCTCGGAATTCTGCCGACGCGTAACTTTCAGACCGGTGTTTTTGAAGGCGCGGATAAAATTGACGGCGTTGCGCTCAAAAATTCCTATCTCATCAGCCACAAGCCGTGCTACCGCTGCCCGATTTCGTGCGGACGCCTGACCGAAGTCCCCGAAGGCAAGTATGCGGGCAAAGGTGAAGGCCCGGAATACGAGACAATTGCATCGCTCGGTACGGCCTGCGGTCTCGATGACCTGGCCGGGCTGCTCAAGGCCAATTATCGCTGTAACGAACTGGGCATGGATACCATTTCAGCCGGCCTGACAATTGCTGCCGCGATGGAGATGTACGAAAAAGGGATTCTCACCGACGAGCAAACTGGCATGCCGTTGCGCTTTGGCGACGCCGATGCCGTTATTGAAATGGTCAACCGCATGGGTTACCGTCAGGGTTTTGGGGATGTGCTGGCTGAGGGCAGTTATCGCCTCGCCGAGCGTTACGACCACCCCGAAATGTCTGTCACCGCCCGCAAGCAGGAATTTCCCGGCTACGACCCGCGTGGCTCGCAGGGGATGGGCTTGCTTTACGCCACCTCGAACAAAGG
>JAWOIR010000219.1:0-5305 GCA_046484545.1 Anaerolineales bacterium | reverse complement strand
ATCACCGTTGAGACTACCTATCCCAGCACAGAGACGAAAATCTCACACGAACCTCTGCCACTCCTGGCGCAAGACGCGCTGGTGACGGCCCAGGGAATATGGCCCTGGCAGTTGGCCGCCCTTTCATTTGAAGCCGGCGCAGTCTCACGGCTGGTACACCTGTCGCCGGATGTCTGGCGTCCGGCCAGCGGAGACAACGGGCCGGTTCTCGAAACCATGCTGGTGAAAATCAGCGGGCCGGAGAAAATCGAGACACCCTACGGCACACGCAATGCCTGGCGGGTTGAAGTCGGCAAACGCGAAGTCGCCTGGTACGATGCCGAAAATCCCGCCATCCTGCTGCGCTACTTCAACGGCATGGAAACCTGGACACTGGTGGAAGAGCGCTAAAATCCCTGCCTGTACCGCCGCGCCAAAAGCGACAAGACCAACAACGTGGGCGCGGCGGAAAGGTAGAACCAGGGAATTCCCTGCGCGAGAGCCGGGTCGCTGGCGGCGGTGATGTCGAAAATCGTCAGCCCATTTAACGGCCCAAGATGCCAGAAGATGAGCGCAAGGATTTGAAACGGACGCTCAGTACCGGTGAGCATCCCCAAAAATAGCGCGAGAGTCGGGAAGAACAAGGCTCCGGCAAAAAATCCGGGCAGCAAAAGCGGCTCGGACAAAAAGCGAATCAGCGCACCGCTGCCCAAAATCAGGTCCAACAACACGCCAGCCGCCCAGATTGCCGGGATTTGCATCCGCAAGGACACCGGGGCCGACAAAAGCAACGCTTCCACCTGGTAACGCCGCGCCCGAACGCCCATTTCTGACCACAAGAGCAGCGGACAAAGCCAGACAATCGGCAGCAAGGCGCGCACGGTTTCGAGCGGCGAAAGCAGGAAGGCCATCATCAGGCCCAAGGCAACAACGTATCAGAAGGGCGAACGGCCTTTGAGTAGCAACTTCAATTCCGCCGCGACCAGGGTCGCAAAGAGACTCAAAAAATTGGGGGATAATTGCACTGGGGATAACTGACCGGATTGCAACTCCGCGACACTGACTGCCGCCGGTGTGCGCCGAAAAGGGTTGGAAAATCCCGGTAGGGACAGGCCGGGCAAACGCGCTGACGATTTGCGCCTTGCAGTGGTATCGAAGCGCTCAAACGTGAGCGAAGCCGCCCCGGCTACAAACAAAGCAGACCCAGCACGCCCGGCGTCAGCTGCAGGCTGAAGTCGCGCAGTCCCCAGGCGTTTTTGCCATACTGTTTGCTGACATTTTCTATCCGAAGTTCCATTGCATTTCCTTATATTCGCAGGATGTTTCGTGAAGAAGGCCGCATTTTGGAGTGTGAGCGCGCGTATGCGGCGCGCTCACACTCCAAAATGCGGGGGGTATCACCGGAACTCCCAAAGAGCCCGCACAGTATCTAATTCAGGTTGAGTAGAAAAAGAGTAACATTCACAATGAAGAATCCGACATGTGCTGCGGCGTGGGCGACCATTGCCACTTCCAAACTGCGCCGCCAGTAAAGCCAGCCAAAAATCATACCCCCCAGGGCGTTGAGCAGAATGGTACGGAAGACAATCAGCGGGGTCAGTTCCACCAGGTTCGCCATCGCGGGAAGATGTCCAATCCCAAACAGAACAGCCGCCAGGGTGATTGCCACCCAGACCAGCGCGGGATGGGCTTGTCCCTGTCCGCGTTGGATTAAGCGCCAGCCTATCCAGACCAGCAGGCTCATCACACCCCAGCGCAGCAACAACTCTTCGACAATCCCGCCATAAAGGAGACCCAAGAGCAGTTGGCTGAGCAGGCTGGCCATTGTCGCGGATTCGGTGACCAGTTCGGTATCCGCAAATGGGTTCATGAGCTGGTCGAGCCCAAGCACCACGAAGGCGAAGAGAACGCCAATCCCAAATGCCAGCGGGATATGCGGGCGCAGTTGCGGCCAAATCGGCGTTCCGTGGCTGACTTTTTCCGCCACCAGTGAACGTAACCCAACTCGACTGGCCAGCAGGTTGCCAATCACCACGGAAATCAACAAAAGAATCAGGGGATTAATCAGCGAGAGCGCGACGACCAGCGCCGGGGGCATTTCTGCCAGTTCAGGCGGCAGCCCATCCATTTGTCCGATAATCATCGGTATCAGTGACAGGATGCCGGGAAGTCCCAATCCGCATAGGGCGAGCAAGGTTTTGCCAAAGTGGATTTGGCTGGTGTTTGTTGCAGGGGTTTGTTGTGTCATGTCATTCTCCATTTTGAAATTTGTGAACCAAAGATTTTTCAACTCATTATCAAAGCCAGACAAGCATAACAATGATAACGATTAAAGCCACAAGTCCGCTCAGGTAAATCCAGCGCACATATTTACGCCGATCGGCCAACTTACTGTTCAATAATTGTTTTGTTGAAAACAAAATCACTAAATCCATCAGAAAAATGGGAAGAAGGTAAATCAAACCCAGCCAGCCCAACAAAACAGGCAGGAAACTGATTGCCACAACCATCAAGAAAATAACCCCGCTGATTTTCAGGGCCTGTTCCGGGCCTAGCAAAACAGCCAGAGAACGAGACTGGGCCTGACGGTCACCGGTAACATCCATAGCGTCGGCGGCTATCTCTTCGCCCAAATTGATGAGCGCCACCAACAAGGCGAAGAACCAGACAACCGGCTCGAAGGATTTGCCAACAACGATACCGCCGTAAATAAAGGTCATACCTACCGAGAGGCTGACCATCAAGTTACCGAGAATCCCGGCTTTTTTTAATCGCCAATTGTAGAGAAAGCCAACGAGCCATACCAAAACTACCGTCACCATCGCAGGGATGCTAATCAACGCGCTGGCTAGAATTCCGAGCAAAGTCACAACAATCGCCAGGATTAACACATCCTGTTTTGTGACCAAACCCGACGGAATTGGCCTATCAGGCGCGTTAAGTTTATCGCTTTCCACATCAAAATAATCATTGAGGATGAGCGCCGCTGCTGAAGTAAAAAAGACGCTGGAAAAACTCAACACCAACAGCGATATGTCGGGGAATTGGCGCAAGGCCAGTAAAGTTCCCAAAACGACACATACGCCTGCCGCAAATGGCAGTTCAAATCGAAACAAACGCGCCAGTCCCAACACTTTTTTCCGGGTCATTGATACTCCGGGCATACAGCACGCTTTGCCATTCGTTGCCGTTCACGGCTCAAGCCATAAAACAACCTACCTGTTATGTTGTCAATTGGGATAAGCACCTTGCGTGTCACTGCTGACCCTCGATGAAGCCAGCCGTCATAATCGACCGGTGTCCCGCTACGTTTTCGGGCAGGGTCGAACGTCACTTCAGCTACCAGGATGCCTTCCTGTTCGTCCATTTCGCCCACCAGGACGCCATCTGAATCTGCGATGCGAGACATTCCCCGCAAGCGGAACGAGGCGGGAGTCATGAATTTACCCAATAACCCGGACATCGGCTGCAATTCACCCACAGGATTGACAAACATAACCGGCACGCCCAGCAATTCAGCGTATAGCGTGGTCAACGAAAGCGTGTTTTCTCGCATGCGCTCGATATCTGCTTCTTTGGCGTGTTTCGATGTCTTGAACAGCATGGGCGACGCGTGGGGCATGAGCAGGATATCGATATTGCTGTACCGCATGAGCGCGGGAAAGGTTGTGAAATGATTGTCGGCGCAAATACCCACCCCGATTGTTCCGATGTCGGTCTGGATGACGTGATTCCCCGCGCCGTGCCTGAAGCAGTACGTCTCGGCCCTGGTTTTTCGGGCAACACCGGCCAGGTTGCCGTTCGGGTCGGTCAGGGCAAAACTGTTGAAAAAGTCTGTCCCGTCTATTTCGGCGAAACCTGCGCCAAGATAAATGCCCAACCTTTTGGATGTTTCGCACAGCCAGGCGATGGTTGGCCCGTTCAAGGTTTCGCCATATCGCCAGATTCGCGGATTTGGGATATAGCCGCAGGCAAACAGTTCCGGCAGAACGGCAAGTTGCGCGCCCTGGGCCGCCGCCGCTTCAATAAACGGCAGCGCGTGAGCATAATTGGCCGCCATCTCACCCGGACGGGATTGAACCTGGATGGCAGCCACGCGCATTTTGCGGCTTTTTTGTATCGTGTTCATGCTTTATATCCTTTGAGTTTGAAAACAGTAGATATCTTGCATAAGTCCTGAGCGGAGCGTGTTTCGACTATGGGCTTCACAAAATACGCTTCGCCCTCCGCTCAGGACGCAAACAGGAACACGCCCAGGTTGATGATGAAAAATCCGACATGCCCGGCGGCGTGGGCCACCATCGCTGCCTCCAGGTTATGCCGCCAGTACAACCAGCCGAACAGCAATCCACCGAGGGCATTCAGCAGGATGGTTCGGAAGATAATCAGCGGGGTCAGTTCAACCAGACTAGCCATCGCGGGCAGATGCGCAACCCCAAACAGGGCAGCCGCCAGGATGATTGCCGACCAGACCAGCACCGAATGCGCCTGTCCCGTTCCACGCTGGAACACGCGCCAGCCAATCCAGACCAGCAGGCTCATCACGCCCCAGCGCAGCAGCAATTCTTCTGTGATTCCACCGTACAGAATACCCATCAGCAACTGGCTGAACAAGCCCGCAAGCGTAGTCGGCTCGACAACCAGGTCAGTACCCTTGAAGGGGTTCATGAGTTGGTCCAGGCCAAGCACCACGAGTGAAAAGAGAATACCCAGCCCAAAAGCCATCGGGATGGAGGGACGTAGTTGCGGCCATAACGATGCTCCATTGCTGACCTTTTCCGCCACCAGCGAGCGCAAGCCAACCCGATGAGCCAGCAGGTTGCCAACAAGGATGGAAATCACGAGCAAAATCAGGGGGTTGAGCATTGAGATTACAACCAGCAAGGCTGGCGGCATTTCGGCCAGTTCAGGCGGCAGACCATCAAGTTGGCCGAGTATCATGGGAACAAGCGAAAACACTCCCAGCAATCCCAGCCCAAGCAAGGCCAGGAAGGTTTTGAAGAAGTGGGGCGTGTTGGAAGGGGTTGTCGATGGGTTCATGAGCTTTCTCCTTTTTCAAAAGTCGCAAAACAAGATGTATATTCTGACAATTTTTTTATGGCAATTTCATTTTTTAAGTTGCGCCATCATCTTGACTATCGTTTTATAGCCAATCGCTGCATCAGCAGTGTCAGCCCAACCAGGGCAAAACTGGCCGCCAGGTAAAACCAGGGCATACCCAAAAGCAGGGAAGCGTCATGCGCGGCAGTGATGTCAAAGAACGGCAGACCGTTCAGGGGGCCGAGATACCAGCAAACAAGCAGGATGATTTGGAAGGGACGCTCGC
>JAWOIR010000206.1:0-8815 GCA_046484545.1 Anaerolineales bacterium | reverse complement strand
CGTGACTCGTCCCTGGCCGAGCGCATGGCCTTCCTGCAAAACGCCGCCGGAGCCGTGCCAGGGCCGATGGACTGCTTCCTCATCCTGCGCGGCATCAAGACCCTGCCGGTGCGCATGGACAGGCATGCCGAGTCGGCTTTGCGCATAGCCAATATGCTGCAAGCGCATCCAAAGGTTGAAAAAGTGTTGTATCCTTTCCTCGAGTCGCATCCGCAGTTTGGCGTGGCGCGCGCGCAAATGCGCAACGGCGGCGGGATGATTTCTTTCCTCATGAAGGGTGGGCCAGAAGCGGCGGTGCGCGTGGCCGAGGCGACGAAAATCTTTGCCCTGGCCGAGTCGCTCGGTGGGGTCGAGTCGCTCATCGAAGTCCCGGCGGCGATGACCCATCTCTCGACGCAAGGCTCGCAACTCGAAGTCCCGGCCAACTTGGTGCGGCTCTCGGTTGGCATCGAGCATGTCGAAGATTTGATTGCTGATTTGGAGATGGCCTTGGAGGGGGCTGGGGATTGAGATTGACTTTTATCAGGCATGAATCAAAAAGGGCGCAGCGATACTGCGCCCTTTTTGATTCCAGTGAACAGACTCTTTGGTAATTCCCGTGATAAGTCCCGCAGTTTGGGGCGTGAGTGCGCCGCAAAATGCGACCTTCTTCCAAATATAATTATCAGTAGTTCACGAAACACCTCAGAGAAACCCGATTTTTGGTGTGTGTGGCGGGCGCGCATTTGCGGCCCGCCACACACACCAAAAATCGGAAATTCTTTTAACCTTCGTGAACTACTGATTATCAGTGAGCCAGTGAACATCCATATTGACTTTTTGGGGGGCTATGCTATAATCCGCTTAATTATTTTCTACAGATGAAAAAATAATTATCCCAATCTCGAATTTCAAACTCCCTGACCTATTTCTATGAATCAAAAACGTCTTTCTGGCAGCAATATCAATAAAGTCAAGGAACACAACCTTCAGGCAATTTTGTTCGGTCTTTTGAACGAGCCGGGGTTGTCGCGTGTGCAGTTGGCGCGGATGACCAACCTGTCCAACACCACGATTACCAACCTGGTCGCACAGTTGATGGAGCAGGGCATCATCGTTGAAGACTGTGATTCTGAATCCGCCAGCCTGGATGTGCGCCCGGTTGGGCGTCCGCGCACCGGCGTTTGTCTGCAACCGAATGCGCGTTTTGTCATCGGTGTGCATATTGGCATTGGCACGTTTCGACTGGCCATTACAAACCTGGAAAATGAACCCCTGGTAAGTCAAATTGAGACCTTTGAGCCTGCCCTGGATGCAGAAAGCGTTGTAACCGCAATTGTTAATCATATCGAGGCGTTGATTGATGAGAGTGGTGTGACGCGCGAAAAAATCATCGGTGTCGGGATTGGGGCCTCGGGTCTGGTCGATTTCCAGGCCGGGATTAATTTGCTCTCCACCAAACTGAATTGGCGTAATGTTCCCTTGCGTGACCTTTTTCAGCAAAAATTGAACCTGCCGGTTGTGGTGGACAACAATGTGCGCGCCATGGCAATTGGTGAAACCTACTTTGGGGCCGGGCGCAACAGTAACTCACTGGTTTTTGTTTATGGGCGGGTTGGCGTCGGCGCGGGCTTGACCTTCAAAGGCGAAGTCTATCGTGGCAATGCCATGGGTGCGGGCGAAATCGGCCATACGATTATGCTCATGCAGGGCGGGCAGCCCTGTCACTGTGGCAACCAGGGCTGTCTCGAAACCCTGATTTCGGAAAACGTGATTTTGAACGATGCGGCGGAAATCGCCCGCGAAAATCCAAGCGGCCTGCTGGCTTCCTATCTCAACCAGCAAAGCGACCTTTCGATTATCGAGCGCATCTTCCAGGCCGGGCGCGATGGCGATGAGCAGGTGTGCGCAATGCTGTCGGAACGCGCCGGATACCTGGGGATGGCGCTCGTCAATGTCGTCAACCTGTTCAACCCGGAAGTGATTTTACTGGGCGGCATTTTTTCGCAGGGACAGGATTTCTTTGTCGAACCGGCGGCCCAGATGGTCAGGAAACTATCTTTTGGCGGCATGGGCCAGAAAGTGCGCATCGAGGCGACCGGCTTTGGCTGGAAGGCCGGGGTGCTGGGCGCTTCGGCCCTGGCACTAATTAATTTCTTTTATCAACCGGAGACTTTATGACCGCTCGTCGTATCGCTTTTGCCCCGCTGATTCGGACCACCTTCGATGTTGAACTGGCAACCGAGGCCATTCAACAGGCGCGCCAGCACTTGCTGGCAAGCGGGCTTGAACTCATCGAACCGCAACAGCCCATCACCGACCTCGACCAGGCCGAAGATTTTGCTCGCGCTTTGCACGGCCAGGCGTTTGACCTGCTGCTGGTCTACCAGGCCACCTTTGCCGATAGCACCATGGTCATGGCCCTGACAGAAAACACTGACGCGCCGGTCTTCCTGTGGGCCATCCCCGAAGAATGGAGCGGCGGACGTCTGCGCCTGAACTCGCTGTGCGGCATCAACCTGGCCGGGCATGCGCTGACCCTCGCCAGCCGAAAATATGAATACGCTTATGCTGCTCCCCAGGATGGCGAAACCATCCGTCAGGTTCAGGCCCTGGCTGCGGCCGGCGCGCTGCGGCGTCGGCTCAAGAGCGCCCGGTTGGGCGTGGTCGGGGAGCATCCGGTTGGCATGGATTCCTGTCACCTCGACGAGGCAACACTTAAGGATGTGTTTGGAGTTCAGGTTCGGAAAATTCCACTCGAAGAATTGTTTGCGCGCGCGCGGGCTGTCCCGCAGTCTGACCTGGACGCGACCCGCTCCGCCCTCGATACCCGTCTCGACAACCTCGCTTCGCTCGAACAGGCTCCACTACGCGGCACACTCAGCGTCTATCGGGCTTTGCGAGAAATTGCCCTCGAAGAAAAACTCGACGGTTTGGCTGTGCGCTGCTGGCCTGAATTTTTCACACAGATGGGCTGCGCCGCTTGCGGGGCCATGTCGATGCTTTCGGATGGATTTGGGATGGATTCCCCGCTGCCATGCAGTTGCGAAGCCGACATCAATGGAACCGTTACTCAACTGATTCTGCAATGGCTCTCAGACGCCCCCGCCTTTGGTACCGATATGGTCGGCGTGGACGTGGCGAAGGACCGGGTGGCCCTGTGGCACTGCGGCCTGGCCCCGCTCAGCATGGCCGACCCGGCCTCCCAGCCGCAAGGCGGCATTCACTCCAACCGCAAGGTGCCGCTGGTGATGGACTTCCCCCTCAAGGCGGGCGAGGTCACCCTGGCGCGTATCAGCCAGGCCACCGGGCAATTGCGCCTGGTGTATGGACATGGCGAAATACTGGCCGAGCCGAAGCCGTTTAGCGGCACAGCCGGTGTGCTCAAACTGGATGTCCATGCCCGCACTTTTCTCGATTTGTTAATGCGTGAAGGCCTGGAACATCATGTTTCATTAACCTACGGTGATTATGTCCGCGAATTGCAAGCCTTCGCCGACCTAATCAACCTGCCAACGCTCAAAATGCAGCCTTAAAAGGAGGTGATGACCCTCATCCCGATACTGTCAACCTTGCTTTGCCGAATAACCCTTCAATCAAAAAATTAAGGAGAAGAAAAAAGATGAAATTGACAAAGTTGTTTGTAATCTTGATGGTTGGCGTACTGATGCTGGCTGCCTGCGGCGCTCCGGCGACCGAGGCTCCCGCTCCTGCGCCCCAGGAACCCGCCGCCCCTGCCGAACCGGCTGCCCCCGCTGAAGAACCGGCTGCCCCTGTTGAAGAACCGGCTGCTGAAAAAGTGGAACTGCGTTTCATGTACTATGCTGACGGTGTTGAAGCCGATGTCATGAAGCCGATTGTCGAAAAATTCAATGCGGAAAACCCGAACATTGTCGTGATTTTGGACGTTGTCCCCTACCAGACCATCGATGAGCAACTGCCCATCCAGGTGGAAACTGGCGAAGGTCCTGACCTGGCTCGCATCACCAACTTTGGCGCGTATCGCGGCAAACTGCTCGACCTGCGTCCCTTCATGTCCGATTCCGCTTACTACGAAGCCAACTTCTCTGCGCCCATTCTGGAAGCCCTCGGCTTTGGCGGTTATCCTGACGCCCTGACAATTACCGGCCCGTTTGTCAACAAGACTCTCTTTGACCAGGCTGGCATCGAAGTTCCCGGCGAAGGCACCACCTGGGAAGAGTGGACTGAAATCAGCCAGCAGGTTGCCGAAGCCACTGGCGCGCAGTATGCCATCGCCATCGACCGCACAGGTCATCGCGTTGCCGGCCCGGCCATCAGCATGGGCGCCCAGTTGCTCAATGACGAAGGCGGCTTCACCGTCGATACGCCCGGCTTCCGCGCTTTCACGGAAATTGTCAAGGCCTGGCACGATGACGGCCTGACCCCCTTCGAGGTCTGGTTGAGCGCTGAGCCGGTCAACTCCTGCATCGGCCCGTTCAAGTCTGGCGAACTGGTGCTGTGCATGTCCGGTTCCTGGCAGGTTAACGGTCTCGTCAATGATGTTGGCGACGCTTTCGACTGGGTGGTTGTCCCCAACCCGACCGGCGCTGGCGGCTCGACCGGTATTGGCGGCGGCTCGGCTGTGGCTGCTTTTGCGACCACCAAGCACCCTGAAGCGGTTGCCAAATTCGTCGAGTTCCTTGTTCAGGCTGAAAACTATAGCGAATTCTCGGCTGGCACGCTGGCCCTGCCCGCTCACTTTGGCGTTGCTTCCGCCGGTGTTGACTTCCAAACCGATAACCCGGATGTGCTGGCTGCTTTGCAAGGCTTTACTGCTGAAACCGCAAAACTGCAACCCCAGGGTGCTGGTTTGAACGTGCATCCTTACGCTTTTGCCTACTATCGTAACAGCGCCAATCGCATTGCCCAGTACTTGAGCGGCGAACTTAACCTGGACGAAATGCTCGAAAGATTGCAGCAGGATATTGACCAGGCAATCGCCGAAGCACAAGAGTAGTAAGTTTTAACTGATGATAAGGGGCGCGGGTTGAAAAACCCGCGCCCCGAACCCCCAACCCGGAGGTGAACGATGGGCCCAATGTACGCGCTGAAAAAAACCAACGATGCGATTTCCCGCTCGTTTGGGGCCTTCTATGATTTTCTTGTGCAGGTGATGGATTATATTTTTGCGCCAATTCAGTTTTTGTTTGGCGTCCGGGCCATGCCGTATGCCTTTGTGCTGCCCAACCTGCTCATCTTTGGTATTTTTATTCTTTTCCCCATGATTTTGAACTTCGTTTATGCCTTCACCGGCGGGGGCTCCTTCTTCCCTGACCAAAGGCCCTGGGTTGGGACACAAAACTTTGAGCGACTGTTAACCTGCCAGGATTACGCCAATCCCAACACCTGCCAGGAAGACCTGTTCTGGCGTGCGGCCTATAACACGGTTGGCTATGTCGTCTTCCAGGTCGGTGGGATGGTGTTGCTTGCGCTGATTACCGCCCTGATTCTGAATCGCAATATCAAGGCGCGCGGCTTTTTCCGCTCGGTCTTTTTCTACCCTGTGCTGCTTTCTCCCATCGTCGTTTCGCTCATCTGGAAGTGGATTTTGCAGGAAAATGGCCTGGTCAACGGCGTGCTGACTTCACTGGGGTACGACAAAGTTCCCTTCCTGGTCAATGCCCAATGGGCCCAGTTCTGGGTGGTGATGATTAGTATCTGGGCTTTTATGGGCTTTTACACCCTGATTTTGCTGGCTGGCTTGCAATCCATTCCCGCTGACTTATACGAAGCCGCCTCGATTGACGGCGCGAGCGCCTGGCAGGGATTCCTGAACATCACCATGCCGCTGCTCAAGCCGACGATGGCGGTGGTGTTGGTCTTGTCACTCATTCGCGCTGTGCAGGTCTTTGATATTGTGTATGTCTTTACGGGTGGCGGTCCCGGCACGGCCACGCTTTACCTGGTTCAATTTATCTACAATTATGGCTTTGCCAGCCCCAATAAACAGTTTGGCCTGGCAGCAGCGGCCTCGCTTGTCATGGCGAGCGTGCTGATTGTGCTGACCATCTTCCAGTTGATGGCGCGACGCGAGGAGAATTAGCATGAACTCGATTAGCAAATTTCTGACCACCCGGCGCGGCGGCAGGCGCGCAGATACGACCGATGTTCTGTCTTATATCTTCCTGCTGACCGGGGTGCTGGTCATGTTTGGCCCGATTGTCTGGCTGGTGCTGTCGTCGTTCAAGACCAGCGGCGAAATCGTCAAATTCCCGCCGCGTCTGCTGCCTTATCGCCAGGAAATGGTGACGGTGGCAGGTTACGAAGACCCGCTGCCACTCTTTAATGTCACCTTTGAAGACGGATCGACCGCGACTCTGGCCCAGGTGCGCCGCGTCGGACTCGAATCCCAACTGGTGGACCCTGCCAATCCCGATGAAATCATCCGGGTCAATATCAACCAGCGCGAACCGGTCGAACAGGTTTATTTTGGGCTGGAAAACTACATCGAAGGCGTGCGCAGTTTCAACTTCGGCTTGTACCTGTGGAACTCGATTGTCGTTACCGGGGTTGCCACCCTGCTGACCCTGTTGGTCAACAGCATGGCGGCTTTTGCGCTCAGCAAATACCGATTCAGGGGCAGCCAGTTGATTTTTGTCATCATGATTAGCACCCTGATGGTGCCGATTTCGGTCATCCTTGTGCCGGTTTTCCTGGTGATTACCAACGTGGGTTGGAACAACAACCTGCTGGGTATCATTATCCCGGCAGCGGCCACGCCAACCGGCGTCTTCATGCTGCGCCAGTACATGCTGACCATCCCCGATGAACTCATCGACGCGGCCCGCATCGATGGCGCCAGCGAGTGGCGCATTTATGCCCAAATCGTCATGCCGCTGGCCAAGCCTGCGGTGGCGGTGCTGGCGATTTTCTCGGTCATGTGGCGTTGGAACGATTTCCTTTGGCCGCTGATTGTCTTGAGCCGCAGCGAGTATTTCACCTTGCAGGTTGGCCTGGCCTCCTTCCAGGGTGAACTCAATGTGCAGTGGAATCTCATCCTGGCGATGACCGTGCTGACCCTGCTGCCCATCACCCTGGTGTTCGGCGTCTTGCAGCGCTACATCACCACCGGCATTGCCACCACCGGATTGAAATAATTTTTGCAATTACGACTTTACTGCAAAAAGGCGCGAAATACAAAACAATTGTCATTTTGAACCACGTAGCGGGTTTGTCATTTCGAAGGAGCCGCCTAGCGGCGACTGAGAAATCTTTTGCACGATGGAAGATTTCTCGCTGTCGCTCGAAATGACAAATACTGTTGCTGGAAATGACAAAATCCAGGACAGGTAACCATGTTATTCGACCAGGAAGCCAACAAACTACAAAATGATTTCAACCGCCTGGCCTGGCTGGAATTTTTAGGCCTGGAAAATGGCATCGCCCGCTTTGAAACCAGTGCCGGGATTCTCGAAATCAGCGCGCCGGGCGAGGGCATGTTCCGTTTACGCATGGAGCGCGTCTCTGTGCCGGACTATGGCATTTTGCTCGATGCTCAGGCGTTGGACATAGCCGCAGCCGAATCCCCCCTCACCGTGCAGGCGGATGGCGACCAGTTTCGACTGTCTGCCGGACGTTTCGAACTGCTCCTCGACCCATCGCCCCTGCGTCTGACCGTTTATCGGGACGGGCAACCGATTCTGACCTCCTCCAGCGACCTGACCATCAGCGGCGACCTGCGCCTGCACCCCTTCGGCGTCAGCCCGGATGAGTGGCTGCTGTCTCTGTCCCTGCAAAGTGGCGAGAGCATTTTTGGGCTGGGAGAGAAATTCGGCGGCTTGAACAAACGCGGACAGTTAATCGACAACTGGAACCGCGATGCCACCGGCGTCAATGCCGAACTTTCGTATAAGAACGTGCCATTTGCCTGGAGTCCGCGCGGCTGGGGGCTGTTCCTCCACACCCCGGCGCGTGTCACGCACGGAGTCGGCTACTCGCCCTGGTCGCACCGCAGTTATGTCCTGAAACTGGACGACCCGACCCTCGACATCTTCCTGCTCTTCGCCGATTCACCCGCTGAAATGCTGGCACGCTACACCAGCCTGACCGGTCGTACCGAACTGCCGCCGCGCTGGAGTTACGGAGCCTGGATGTCGCGCGCTTACTACCAGACCTCGGACGAAATCATGGACGTGGCCCGGCAACTGCGCGAACGCCAAATCCCCTGCGACGTGCTGACCCTCGACGGGCGCGCCTGGCACAAATCCGAGACACGCTTCGACTTCGCCTGGGACACCGACCGCTACCCCGACCCGGCGGCTTTTGTGCGCAACCTGCGCGACATGGACTATCGCCTGTGCCTGTGGGAGTATTCCTATCTATCGGATTTGAATCCGCTTTTCCCCGAATTGGCTGCCAAAAACTTCTTCCTAAAAGACAAAGATGGCGCGACCTACATCCACCGCTGGCTGCCGCCGCCCGCCGACCGCATGATTCCGCACCTTCAGCCTTCGGGCCTGTTGGATTTTACCAATCCCGAAGCCTACGCCTGGTTCCGCGATATGCACCGCGATCTGCTCGAAATGGGCGTTTCGGTGATGAAGACCGATTACGGCGAAGCCGTCCCCGAAGAAGTCGTCGGTTTCAATGGCGACACTGGCAAACGCCTGCACAATACCTATACCTTGCTCTACAACCGCTGCACCTTTGAAGCAACCCAGATGTACGGCGATAAAGAAGGCATCGTTTGGGGCCGTTCCAGTTGGGCCGGCGGACAGCGTTACCCCGTGCAGTGGGGCGGCGACCCGCAAGGCGATTGGGAAGGACTGGCGGCCAGCATTCGCGGCGGTCTCTCCTGGGGCATGAGCGGCGGCGC
>JAWOIR010000197.1:0-5827 GCA_046484545.1 Anaerolineales bacterium | reverse complement strand
TCGATGCGGTTGGCGACCCGGTCGGTGACTTCTGCGATTTGGGCTTCCGGGCTGGCGCTGATGTAGAGTTCGTTGTAGCCGTTCGCTTCGCCCATCCAGCGCAAGGTGCTTGTGCTGACGTAGCCGTAAATCCAGCCTTCGATGACCGGCGGAATGCGATACAAATCATGGGCGCGCCCGCTGACGGTCAGGTGAAACTGTTGCCCGCGAGGGGTCTTGACCAGGATTTGGTCGCCGGGCGCGAGTCCGAGGTATTCCATCGAGGCGCGTTCCAGCAAGACTTCGCCCTTTTCGGGCGGCCAGGTCCCGTCTTGCTGGTGAACGAGAAATAGATTCTGGTCGCTGTAATCGGCCAGGGCATACAGGGTCAGGTCGCGCCAGGTCTCGCCCTGTCCGTCGAGGGAAATGCGCAGGGGCAGGGAGCGGCGTCCTTCGGCTTCGCTCACCCCGCGCATTTTGCGAACACCCTGCACAAAATCATCCGTCAGGGCGGGTTCGGTTTGCAGGATGGCGTCGGCAGGCCGTATGCCCGCATATTGGGAAGTGAGTGAGTCAGTCAGGGCCTGGCGGGCGGAGACAATCATGCCAACCGAAAAAACGCCAATCACAATCGAGAGCACGACCAGGATGGTGCGAGAGCGGTTATTCCACAGGTCGCGGGCGACTTTTGTCCAGCGGGTCATAGAGAACCTTTCTTGGTAAATAGCGATTGGTAATTGGTAATTCTTGTTTCGCGCTTGTGTTTTCGGTATTCGATACTCGATATTCGGCGTTCACAAGCAGGTGACGAATCGAATTGCGAATCACCAATAACCAATTACTGCTTTCCATTCACATCATTCACAATTTCGCCATCGGCAATGTGAAGTTGACGGCCAGCGCGGCGGGCCAGGTCGGGATCGTGGGTAACCATCAGGATGGTTTTGCCGAGTCCGGCCAACCGCTCGAACAGGGCGAAGACGGAGGAGGCGGTTTTCGAGTCGAGGTTGCCGGTCGGTTCATCAGCGGCCAGGATGGGCGGGTCGGTGGCCAGGGCGCGGGCGATAGCGACGCGCTGCTGCTGTCCGCCGGAGAGTTTGGCCGGGAGTTTGTTGGCATGACCTTCGATTTCCATCAGGGCCAGCAGTTCCATTGCGCGCGCGCGGCGTTCGGCGAAGGCCGGGGTGGCGCAGAAGTCCATCGGCAGCATGACATTTTCGAGCGCGGTCAGGGTGGGCAGGAGTTGGAAGAACTGGAAGATGACCCCGATGGTTCGTCCGCGCCAGGCGGCGAGTTGGTTTTCGCCGAGTTTTTGCACCGCCGCGCCGCCGACCAGGATTTCCCCGTCGGTGGGGCGGTCGAGGCCGGTTATCATGTTAATCAGGGTGGTTTTGCCGCTGCCCGATTTCCCAACGATGGCAACGAACTCGCCCGCTTCGACGTGCAAGTCGATGTCTTTCAGCGCCAGGAAGGGCCCAGCGTCGGTTTGGTAGGATTTGGTGACGGCGTTGAGGTCGATTAAGTGCATGGTGCGTCCTTTCGATGGGGAAGCCCCCCTTCCGTCCTCCCCATTTTGCGCAGCAAAATGGGGGGAAACTGGTCAAGGAAAGCAAACTCCCCGGAGGTATCTTTTCTCTAAAGATACTCTCCGGGGATGAATTTGTCGGCACTCGAAAGGAGTAGAAAAGGATTATTTTTTAGTCTGTTTGTTTACCGGTCTTATAGTTTGCCTTTTGCTCTGCAATCGAAGCGGTTGGAATGGCTCGTGTTTGGTTTGTTTTTACCACATCCCAAAGCGCGTCTGGATGTTTGGCTGCCACTTGAAGCAAAATGCGAGCGGGACCTTGCGGGGAGCGGCGTCCCTGTTCCCAATTTTGCAGGGTATTCAGGCTGATGCCCAGCAGGGTGGCAAATTCGCTTTGTGATAGTTGGTAATCTTCCCGAATCTGTCGCACATCAGGATTTTCAATAGTAAATTCACGCGAAGCAGGTTTTTCACCGCGCAGAATCGCGCCGCCTTCGCGCAGACTTTCCAGGAGTTCTTTGAAGAGTTCGTCTTTCATGGGTATTCTTGTTCCACAATCTGTTTGAGCATTTTGAGTTGTTCCGGGGCCAGGTTGTCGCTTTCGTTTTTAGCATAAATGAACAACATCAAGATGTTATCCTGTCTGGTTGCCCAATAATAAATGACACGTGAACCGCCACGCTTGCCGCGCCCGGAAGCATTCCAACGTATCTTACGGATGCCGCCACTGCCGGGAATGACTACGCCAGCGTCTGGCCGTGTCATTAAGGCCGCTTGCAGTTCGCGGTACTCGTCATCCGATAAAATTGCGGTCACACGGCGGGTAAAGATGGATGTTTCGAGAAAAATCATGTTTTGCAACCTGTATTATACGCCATTGGCGTATAATAATCAATCATTAGTCTATCCACCCGAATTTCCTTGCCTGCATAACAGCATGGGTGCGGTTGGCGACGCCCATTTTTGAGAGGATGTTGGCGACATGTTTTTTGACGGTGTTGACGGTTAATACGCGCTCGGCAGCGATTTCCTGGTTGCTTTTGCCTTCGGCCAGCAGGGTCAGGATGTCGAGTTCGCGGCGGGTGAGGGGGATGGCGTCAGCAGGGACAGGAGGCGCAGCGTGCGTAGTGCGTGGTGCGTGGTGCGTATTTTCCTGATGTAAAATGCCCAGGATTTGGTCGATGTAAGTGCGGGGGGCGTGGAGTTGGGGACGGTATTGTTCGAGCAGGTTGAGCAGTTTCTGACCCTCGTCAGCAAAAATGCGCAGGTAGCCGCTCTGGGCGCCGAGGGTCAGGGCGCGGGTCAGGTTTTCGGCAGATTCGATGGGTTTTCCGTCCTCGTGCAGGGCGTAGGTGAGCAAAATCAGGGCTTCGATGAGCGGGGTGACGCGCTCGCGTTGTTGCAGGCAATCGATTAATTCGGACAGCGCTTCGGTCAAGGTCAGGGAAGTTCCATCCTGGCTGAAGCTTGTCAGGGTCGGCGTGGGGGTAACGCCCAGCACCCTGGCGCGCAAAAGCACCAGCCGGCTGATTTCCCACAGGTAATAGTAGCCATCCCTGCCGGCCTGTTCCAACTCGTAGGCATTGATGAGTCGTCCGGCGTGGGGTAGATCGCCCTGAAAGAGGGCCAGGCGGGCCATCTGGCTGGCGACCAGGGTGTCATCCAGGATGGATTCGCTGTTTTCGGCTTCTGTCATCGCGTCTTCAAGATTTTGAAAAGCCCTGTCCCATTCCTTGCGGGCGGCCAGCAAGCGCGACAGGCTGATATGACCGTCCATGCTGGCGGCTGGCTGCCAGGTATGGCAATAGGAAATCCCTTTTTCGGCCAGGGAGATGGACTCGTCGAATCGGTTTTGTTCGCGCAAAAGTTCGGCATAAGCGATGTAGGGCAAGCCAAGCAGGGAACTATGCTTGCCCAGGGTTTCCTGTGCATAGCGAATGGCTTGTTGGAAGACGCGTTCAGACAGGCCAAGCGCGCCGCGCATGTGACGTACTTCGCCCAATTGTGTCTGGGCAAAGATGGCGACCAGGGGATTTTTCTGTGTCGCGGGCAGGTTCAGGGCTTCCGTGAAGGCGTCTACGGCCTGGGCGGTGTAACCGTTCATCACATGGAGCAGACCGAGATTGAAATGGAGCAGGCTGTGCAGAAAGTCGTCTTGTTCGGAGAGCAGGACAAAGGCCTCGGAGATTTCCTCCACGGCGGCAACCCGTCCTGAAAAAATGCCGGCCAAAATGCGCAGGGATTTGGCTTCGCCCCGCAGGAAGTCCCCATCTTTCCCATTCGGGAACAGAGCCTCGGCTTTTGTGATGTATGTCAGGGCCTGGGTTGGTTCCAGGCTGATGACGCTGGCCCAGCCCTGCGCCAACCAAAGGCCGGGGTGTTTGTCAAGAATATCAGGCGGCAGGCAGGCAATCCATTCTTTGATGGAGGCTTGCTCGCCGCGCTGGAGCATGTCGCGGTAATGGGTTTCGAGCAGACGAGCGGCGCGTTCATTATCCGCGGCATGGACGGCATAGTGAATCGCGTCATCGAGCAGGCCATTTTCTTCGAACCAGTTGCTGGCGGCCAGGTAAAGCGACTCGGATTTTTCGGGTTCGACCTGTTTTCGCAGAAAATCTGTGAACAGGGCATGGTAGCGATACCATGCCTGGCCCAGGGAAATGATGAACAGGTTGGCGCGCTCGATGTGTTCGAGAATATCTTGTGCCGGTGAGTCCTCCCGTTCGTGAGTGGCTATGACTTCATAAAGCGGCAGGCAAAAACGGTCGAACAGGGCTGTGATTTTTAGGAATTCCTGAACGCCTGGGCTTTCGTGCCGAAAAACTTCTTCGGCCAGGTAGTCGAAGACGTGTTCCTGCCCGCGAAACGATTGCCAGGCTTCAGGTTGGCGTGCCAGCGTCAGGGCGGCAAGTTGCAGGCCGACCGCCCAGCCTTCCGTGGATTGACCCAAACTGGCAAGGGCCTCCGGCGGCAGACGTAAGTCCATGCTGGTTTCAAAAAATTCGCGCGCTTCGCTTTCGGTGAAGCGCAAATCGTCCGTTGTAATTTCGACCACCTGGTGAAGCGCGCGCAACCGGGCCAGGCCCAGCCCCGGCGCGGCGCGCGCAATCAGGACGAGGTGAAACGTCGCCGGGCGGTGTTCGAGCAGGATTTCTAGCACGCCGGTAATTTCGGGTCTGTCAACGAGGTGGTAATCGTCCAAAACAAGGACGAAATCCTTTTCTAGTTCGGCCAGGTCATTCAGTAGCGCAAAAAATGCCCCGTTCGCGGAACCAGCCTGCATCAGCGCCAGGCTGGTTTGTCCGAGATGGGGTGCAACGCTTTGCAAAGACTGCAGCAAGTAAGCAAAAAAGCGTTCCCTGGCCTGGTCCGAAGGCTGAAGCGAGAGCCAGGCGACAGGCATGGCGCAAGTCCGCGCCCAGCCAGCGACCAGAGTTGTCTTACCGAATCCCGCCGGGGCGACCACCAGGGTCAAGGCTCCGCCAATCCCCTGTTCGAGTTGTTTCAAAAGGCGCGTGCGTTCAACCTGGCGCGGGCGTGTTGGCGGGATTGTGGTTTTTGTTCGCAAGAGCGGAAGCATGGTGTGATTATACATGACCCTACCTTCCGAATCAAAATCCCCGCTGGTTTCAGTATGCCCTTATGAGCGGACTGACCAAGCGGGGATTTTGATTCTATCTTCTCTTCCTCCTTTCTGTCTTCACCGGAACCACCTCACCAAACATGGACATCTGCGCCAGGGGCTGGGGAGCGCTTGCTACTGCCTGCATGAAATCCAACTGAGCCTGGCTGCGGGCAACCTGTTGGCGGGCTTGCTCGATAGCCTCCGGCGTAACCGGGATGGCAGGTTCGGGCAGTTCCACCTCGATGGGCTGCTGGTGCATCTCGTCGATGCGGGCCAGGGCGGACTCGAAGACTTCAAGCCAACCGTCGTCGTTGTCCACAACAGACAGGTCGATGTCCTCGTTTTCGCCATCCTTCCTTTCGGACTGCTGACGCGACCAGCGGTCGAGTTCGGCGTTGATGGCAGCCAGTTCAGCCGCCGCCTTTTACGAGTATGATGCCATAGTCCTCCGGGCATTCCGTAAATTCTGATTATAGTGGAGAATTCATGTCCTTTTCGGGCAAAATTGTTGAATATATCGAGCACGGCAAATTTATCTGTGGCCTGGTGATCGGTGAAGAAGCCAAGCGGTTCCGGTTGATCAACCAGAACGGCCGTGAAATCAAGCTGGCCATGGCCCGGGTCCTGCACCAGACCGATAGGCCGGTCAATGGCGGGGCCAGCCGCGAGGATGTCCAGCTTTTCTTGCAGGAGGTCAA
>JAWOIR010000126.1:0-19316 GCA_046484545.1 Anaerolineales bacterium | reverse complement strand
TTTCCCCTGGTCGAGGCAACCGGCATTCGGGTCGCGTTTGCCTTCCCAGGTATGATTTTTGCGACCTTGTTTGTCACCCTGCCCTTTATGATTCGGGAACTGATTCCCGTCCTGGAAGCCTTTGATATCCGCCAGGAAAAAGCCGCTGCCACGCTGGGGGCCAGTTCCTGGCAGACCTTTTGGCGAGTAACGTTCCCGGCCTTGCGCTGGGGCATGATATATGGGGTCACGCTGACTTTTGCCCGCGCCCTGGGTGAGTTTGGCGCAGTGCTGGTGATTGGCGGCGCTGCCCAGGGCAACATGATGACCACCACCCTGTTCATTTACCACGCCATTGAAGAGCGCCAATACATTGCCGCCTACAGCGCCGCGCTTATGCTCGGTCTGTTCTCGTTAGTCCTTGTCATTGGCTCCAACTGGATTCGGAGGAGGGGTGGCGGCCATTGATACAATAGTAGAACTTCGGCCCTTTAGGAACTCCCGTGATAAGTCCCCGCGTTTTGGGGTGTCAGCGTGCATATGCACGCTGACACCCCAAAACGCGGCTTTCTTTCCGGAAAATATTAGAGAACCAGAATTTCTTGCCGCTTGACTTGCCAACGTTTTGCGATATACTCATCGAGTGACTATTCACTCAAGAACCATCCAGCGCCGCACCAGCGGACTCTCGCCTGAATTTGCCCTGCTCGGCTTTCTCGACCAGTCATCCGCGCACGGTTACGAACTGCACCAACGTCTATTGACTGACCTGGGGGAAATCTGGCATTGCAGTCTGAGCCAGACCTACAACATCCTGACCCGCCTCGAAAACCAGGGATTCGTCGAAGGCAGGCCCCACCCGCAGGATAAACGCCCCGACAAACGCGAACTGCGCCTAACCAAAACCGGGCGCGAACGTTTCGAGTCCTGGCTGGGGTCTCTGTCGGCTTGCAGCGTGCGCGCCATCCGGGTCGAGTTCATGACCCGCCTGTACTTCCTGCATGCCCGCAATCCGCAGGCCTCGCTGGGGATGATTGACGCCCAAATCGAAGCCCTGCAAAACCACCTTCAGCGCCTGAACAACCACCTGGCCGACCTGCCTGAAGCGCAGACCTTCAACCGCATGGGCATGTCGCTGCGCATCAGCCAGTTGGAAACACTGGTTGGCTGGTTGGAATCTTGTAAAACCGTTTTGCCAATACCGTCATAGGAGAAAGATTGTGTCCAGAATCCTACTTATCGTCATACTTCTCCTTCTCTCTGCTTGCAGCGCGCCCGCCAGTGATTCCACCCCGGCCGAATTGACCGTCGCTGCGGCCAGCAGCATGCAAAACGCTTTTAGCGAAATTGGTGCGCTTTTTGAAGCGCAAACCGGCCAAAAAATAATTTTTGTCTTCGCATCCAGCGGGCAATTAACACAGCAAATCGAAAACGGCGCACCTTACGATTTGTTTGCCGCCGCTAACACAGAGTTTATAGACCGCCTGGATAAACAAAATCTGGTGCTGACTGATACAATTGCACGCTATGCGCGCGGCCGGATTGCCCTGGCGGTCAACAAAGATTCTGGCATACAAGCAGTAAACCTCGACGATTTGCTGCTAAGCGAAATTACACATATTGCTATCGCCAATCCTGAACACGCTCCCTACGGCGTTGCTGCCAGGGAAGCCTTGCAGTCGGCCGGCGTGTGGGAACAGGTGCGTCCCAAGCTTGTTTACGGAGAAAACATCCGCCAGACCCTGCAATTCATCCAAACCGGCGACGCCCAAGCCGGAATTATTGCGCTTTCAGATGCCAATGTTCCGGAAGTTACCTGGAATTTGCTCGATAACAGACTTCACAACCCGCTCGACCAAGCCTTGGCGGTGGTCGCCAGCAGCCCCAATCAACAAACAGCGCGTCAGTTTGCAGAATTCATCAACAGCCCTGAAAGCCTTGCAATCTTGAAAAAATATGGATTTTCTTCCCCTGGTAATGTGGCAGATTCTACATCCCCGTAAATGACCTGGACGCCGCTTTCACTCTCTCTGTGGGTCTCGACCTGGGCCAGCCTGCTGGCCCTGTTTTTTGGCACACTGATTGCCTGGGCGCTGGTCAAAATCCCCTTTCGCGGCAAGTGGCTGGCCGAAGGGCTGATTATGGCCCCGCTCGTCCTGCCGCCGACCCTGCTCGGCTACTACCTGCTGACCGTGCTCGGACAGCGCGGAATCGGCCCCTGGGTCGAGCAAATCTTCGGCATCCGCATCGTCTTCTCGCCCTGGGCGGCCATCATTGCCGCTTCGATTGCCGCCCTGCCGCTCGTCATCCAGACCGTGCAGGTCAGCATCGCCTCGCTCTCGCACGAAGTGGACGAAGCCGGACAATTGGATGGCTGCACCCGCTGGGGGTTATTCCGCTATATTCACATCCCGCTCATCTGGCGCGGACTGCTGGCCGGATGGGTGCTCGGCTTCCTGCGCGCGCTGGGCGACTTCGGCGCGACGCTGATGGTGGCGGGAAACATTCCAGGCCGCACCCAGACCATGTCGATGGCGATTTACGACGCCGTGCAGTCCAACAACCTGTCACGCGCCAACGAACTGGCCTTTATTCTGACCTCCATCGGATTCGGCTTGCTCTTTTTTGTCCTACGCCTGCGCCAGAAAAACGAAAAAAACGACTAACAGGTTGGAGATTCTCGCATTATCACGACCTGCCCAGCATGTCCTTCTATGGCAAGAGACGCCCGATAGCCCATCATAGGGGAGAATGATTCAAGATGCCAGCGCGAAGCCTGCTCGCTATCTCCATCAATCGCACTCAGTAAACCAGTCCCCTCCGCCTCCAGGGAAATTTCTACATGGTTAAGCGGGGTCGTCAATCCGCTGCCATGCGCTTTTAAAAACGCTTCTTTGCAAGTCCATAATTTGAAAAAAGCGTCATACTTCTTCGCCTCTGAGAGTGATTTGAGTACATCGGTTTCCCGAGGAGAAAAAAATTGTTCGGCGAAATCATCCAAATCAGGCATGGGGCGAATGTATTCAACATCAACTCCAACCCTGTGGTCCCAACTAAAAGCATATAAAGCCAGGTCTTTGGAATGAGACAGGTTGAATTCAAGGGGCTTATCCCATGCCCCCAATCCCAAAGCCGGCTTGCCGTATTTTCCGTAAACAAACTCTACTTGAGAAGGAGCCATATCCATATAACCGCCGAGTATGGTTCTCAACAAACCTCGTCCGACAACGAAGCGGTTGCGGTCCATCTCAAAATAAAATCGTCCAGCACGCACCTTTTCATCCGGCGAAAGCAGGGAGAATAAGGCACCAAGTTCTTCAAGCAAAGGCACCAAAGAAACGCACCAAACATGTACATCAGAATCAACCAGGGGCTGGGATGGAGGCACAGGGAAGCACAGGCCGGATTGATTTCGCCTAAACAACGTCTCTCCGTTTTTGCATGTAGAGAGTGCCCATAAAAATGACAGTAATGATTAAGGCTTGCGCGGCCCAGGTGCCAAAAATTGTGCCTAAATACTTCTCCCGGTCATTTTTGTTCAGAAAAGTCCAACCGAAATCCTTTTTATATCTTTTTATGCCTGCCTCTGCAGCGCCAACTGCTATGGCGCGTTTCACCTTAATTTCTGTCAACTCTTCCTGGTAGGCCACAAGTTCATCTTTATAGTTTTCCTGTTCTTCTTGCCAGGCATCGATTGCATCTTTGTATTCATCCTGAAGATTAGCAACTTCTTCGTTATAGTCGCCCAGCTCGCCCAAGTAGATTTGCAAGGCAAAAAGGTTGTTAGGGTCATCAGGTTCAGCGGGTTTGTCCGGAAGCGCCGGCTCGGCTGGTTGCGGCCCCGGTTCGATTGGCTTCACGGGGTCGGGTTCGTCAATCGCTTCATCGTAATATTCGCCCAAGCCCGGGAAACCGCAAAAGTCTTTTCGCAATGCATTCTCGCCCATACAATTACATTGCTCATTTTTCTCGTCCAGGGTCAGGGCATCCCGTTCCTCGTCTGAAAGATTCCAACAGGCATCCCTGTCAACATCGGAGCCGGTACCGCTAATCCCGATAATCGCCTGGAACGCCCAACTACTGGATGCTGGCGCTCGGGCAGGGGCGGGAAACGGCATCATGGCACCGCTAAGCACCATTTGCGGAATAATGAACATAATCAATAAAAGCGGCGCAGCATTTGCGTTCGGCGCCAGCGCGGACGCAAAAAGACCAAGCATCATCCCGGCTGCGATAAGCAGGTAGACCGTGACGAAAAAGAGGGCAAATTCTTCAAAGCCACCCGGCATGTCGAAGGCCATATAACGGATTGCGACGTAGCAGGCTGTCTGGTATACGGCCAGCAACAAGGCAATCCATATTTTTGACATGATATACGGAAAAAGTCTAAGGTTGACCATTCTCTCCCGTTTATAAATATCCCGCTCCTTCACCAATTCGCGCATAAAGGATAAGCCACCCACGAGCATGGTCGTATTTGTCAAGACAATCAGCGAAGAAACCACGTCACTGAAACTGCCGCTTTCAAATCCGAAAGGGTCACGCCCAACTCCGGAGGCCAGTGTAAAGTCGAGAGAGGCCATCAACGGAGCAGTGACCAGCAGCAACGCCAGGGTGAACCAGTCGCGAGTCATAATTCTCACATTGCGCCTGGAAAGAATAAAGAACTGCCGAAGTGCTGAGATTTGAGTTCGCTTAGGCAGATGCTTGGGTGCGGTCTGAGGGATATCCGTTTTTCGAGCATGGGATTCGCTTTGCAAAGGCTCAGAAATATATTTCTGATAAGCGGGGTCGTTTTGGAAGCGCTGCGCCCATTCTGCCCCGCTGCCAAGCTCTTCATCATCCAGCAGGGTGTAAATGTGGTCGAACTCCATCGCGTTTGCGCGACGGTCTCGTTCAGTTCGATACTTGTCAAAGTACTCCAATGCTTCTTCCGGTGGGCCAAACCAGGTCAAATACCCCCCGCGGGCCAGAAAAACCACCTTGTCTGCAAGCATCACATTTTTGGTTGCATGCGTAACCATGACAATAGTACGGCCCTGGTCTGCAAGCCGCCGCATCAGGCGCATCAACTCTGTTTCCATTCCGGGGTCCAACCCTGAAGTGGGTTCGTCGAGAAAGAAAAATCCTGGTTTAGTCAGAAGCTCAACGCCAATCGAAACACGCTTTTGCTGCCCTCCGCTCAGGCGGCTTATCTGGATGTCCTTGCGATGTGCCAGGTCCAAATCTTTCATTACTTCATCAACGCGTTCTTTGCGCTCTGCCGCCGTAGTATCTGCGGGCATACGCAATTGGGCGGCATAATCCAACGCTTCGAAAACAGTCAACTCCATATGAATAATATCTTTTTGTGGAACATAACCGATAGTCGAGCGAATTGAATCAAACTCTTTGTAAACATCAATGGTCTTGTTGACGATAATCCGACCATGCGTGGCGGGCCGGTAACCTGCAATCGCATCCACCAACGTTGACTTACCGCCGCCGCTCTGTCCAACCACAACCACGAACTCTTTTGGCTTGAAAGCAAGCGAAATATTCTGAAGGATATTCAGCGACTTGTTTACCCATTTATTAACACCGATAATATCAACACTTACGCCGCCTTCGCCATGGTCAGATTGGGAAAGTTCATTCTCATCGACAACAAAGCGAAAAGGACCAATCTGGATAGCGTCGCCAATCTGCACCCAATTCTCACCGCTTATACTTTCGCCATTAACAAAAGTGCCGTTGCTGCTTCGCAAATCGCGAACCCGGTAACGCTGGCCGACCTTTTCAACCTCCGCGTGAAATTGAGAAACAGTCGGGGAAGGCAGAACAATGGAATTACTGGGATTGCGGCCAATCGTCATTAGCCGATTTTCAGTAAATTGAATCTTTTGATGGGAGGCAAGTTCCGACTCAGGCGATAAATAATCCAACGCCACCATCTCGCCGGCCGAAAATCCGCCAAATCGAATCTTGGTTCCGTGATGCAGCCGGGCAGGCTCCATCACCGGCCTGCCATCCAAGAGCAAGGGATTGCTTACGCCCGGCGTCGGGATAATGTAATAATCCTGGCCTCGTTTTTCTAATTCGGCATGATAGCGCGAGACAAAGCGGTTATCTAGCACAATATCATTATCTTCCTTGCGCCCGATTCGCAAACGCTCCATTGTCAGGGTAACTACCCTGGGCTCCTTACCTGATTCGTGGATTATGAGACTTGGTGGTATGGCAGGCACAGCAGGCATTTCAAATCCCACCAAGGTTTTATCTGTTCCTACAGGGGGTGACATAAAAGCGGTCGCGTCCCCTTGTTGAACAATCGGTATTACTACGCGCATTTCAAAATCAGGCCCCAGGGCAATACGGTCACCATCCTTGATTTGATGTGGCTTTTCAATGCGTACATCATTAACATAAGTGCCATTGCTGCTGTTTAAATCCTCTATTATGTATCCCGAATCGCCCTTTGAAACACGCAGATGCTTGCGTGAGATATTTTCTAGATTAACCAGCACTTCTATAGATTCTTCGCGGCCAATTATGAAAGGACTCGTGGATAGCGGAATTTTCTCACCCGCGCGCGGGCCTTTTGTTATGAGCAAATGCTCCCGTATTTCATTCAAGGTAACCTCCAGATATATCCTTCATGCGATGATTATTACAGGCTCTTTGGGAATTCCCATGAGAAGCCCCCATTTTGGGGTGAGAAAGCGCCGCAAGCGCGCGCTCACAATCCAAAATGCGGCCTTCTTTACGGCAAATATTAGAGAAACTTACTATATGTCACTATCTCTCAGGCGAAATAGGATAAGACGCGCACTAAATACCATTGCAATGACTAAAAATCCCTGGTACAGCCTGTTTTGGACGACCTGCTCTATGGCAATTGTGAATGAGACAGGAACACCATTTAAGACGTCAAGGATGCCTATCAGGCTCATCCATAACACGGTGATAAGCAAAATACGGCCAACCATACGACTCAACACACTCGTTGCAAAAACCCATTTGTTCACGGTTGAACCGAGGCTGACAATGGGCCTGCTTAAAATGGTCTGTGTGCGAATCATGATGTCGTTTAGTGTATTCCCAAAATCCTCTATGTTGAGGAAAACACCATCGCCTGCATTCTTGTGCAGCTTTTTCCGCCACTTTCGTTTCACCAACTGCGCCCGAATTTTCATAAATTCTGTATATTCGTGATAACGGTCCAATTGATTATCCAGGCGCAAAACAATGGAATCATAGAGCAGGGTGGCGCGAATCATTCGCAACATATGCAAATTCATCGGCAAGTTAAATTTTTGAGATACCCTGATTAATACAAACCATTGTCTGGCCGAGGTGCGCTCCCAATACTGGGTATATTCCGCCGGTGTGTTGAAGGTGTGAAGCACCCGCATATACTCATCCTGGGCCTGCTTGACCAGCGACGGTAGGTCAACTGGAGGCAGCGGCTCCATAAGACTCAGGGAGGCCCTTGTCATTGCTTCGACATCCTGGTTCTTCATGCTGAGTACCATCTGCTCCAGCGCAACTCGTTGTTGGTTATTAAAACTGCCACAACTACCAAAATCGATAAAGGTGATTTCATTGTTGGGGCGGATAAGGATGTTGGCCGGGTGGGGGTCTGCATGAAAAAACACATGTTCATCCGCGCTCCAAAAGAATGCCAAAAGGATTCGGCGCGCAACCACCGCAGGCTCAATGTTCAACTCCTTTAACAGCGCAAGGCCCCTGGCATCTTTTTGTTCAGCAATTGCAATAACCTCCCACAACCAGAGACCGGACACGAACTCCTGCACAAGAACTTCATCGCCTGAATATTCAAAATACACACGCGGGGCTGTAAAAAATTTCCAGCCGGTTTTTTTCGCGTTCCGGCGAAAAATATCCTCAAAGCGAGCCTCATTCCGAAAGTCCAATTCTTCCATAAGGATTTCGCTCAGGTCGGCGCGCAACTTTTTGGTGAAACCAGGCCGTATGACGGTCAGAAATTCGGCCAGCCCGGCAATCCAATCCAATACCTGCAAATCGGCCATGAACAGTTCCTTGACGCCAGGCCGCCGAACCTTCACAACCACTTTTGTTTTATCCTTGAGCGTTGCCTGAAAAACGCAGGCCAGGGATGCTGACCCGATTGGCGTTGGGTCAAATACATCGAAGACTTCCTGCCAGGGGCGTTTAATCGTGCGCTCGACAGCCTGCAAAGCCTGTTCCGTCGGAAAAGGGATCATCCTGTCCAACATTTTCGATAACTCGACACAATATGCCCATGGAAGAAGGTCTACCCGCATTGCCAGTTGCTGCCCCATTTTCACGAAAGTGCCCCCTGCCCGCTCCAATGCGCGACGAAAACGCGCTGCGCGTCTTTCCTCCGTATTTCTGCGCAAGATGCGGTCGAAAAAATCGCCCAGCCCAATCGTGAGTATCACTCGCAACCAGGCAAATAAGCGCTTGAGGCTCTGACCAAATGTGTTTCTGGCCGGCAGCGGCTCCACATGGGGGATCCACAATTTCCTTTCATCTGGAGGAACCGACTGCTGGCGTCGAGGAATGCTCTGTAGTATCGCCTCTATTGGGAGATGTCCGTTATTTCTTTCCCCGCCGGGGTCTGCCGCTACTTTCTGGGAGGTTTTCCACGCCCTGACAGCATCAAAGACGGCTTGTCGTACATGAAGCGGTCTTAAGTCTTCCTGTACGGTCATTGTGATACCTCTTTGTCATCCAGTCGGAACAAAACTGTTCTGCCATGTACAAATAGCATAATGAAAAAAATGACCTGATAAACAGGATTTGTCACAACTGCCTGAAGAGATTCATACACATTCATGAAGTGCTGTTCACTTAAATAAAGCCTGATATTAGCCAAAAATGCGAATACCAGGGTCAGCATCACCGTCTGTCCAACAAAACGAAGCAGGCTATAAACTGCAAAAGACCATTTACTCATCAGCGCATTAAAGTTTACCGAAGGCAACGACAACACATGCGATGCGCGAAAAACCAACCCTTCCACCGCATGGGCAATCCGGTCCAAGCGGATAATTGTTTGTTCATTTCCCTTCTCATCCATTTGATCCAGTATGGAATCTGTCACGCGGCGACGTGCCTGCTCGGCCCGGTAATCCTTGAAAACCTGGTATTGTTTCACATAATCAATCTCAGGATGAAGGCGTACAGCCATAGACTCAAATAACAGGGTGGAACGTATAAAACGCAACATCTGAATATCAACGGTTATCCCGTACTTGCGAGCCAAATTCATCATGCCTACCCACTGAACAGAAGATGTGCGTTCCTGCCATGAAACATTGCGAGGCGAGGCCTCCAAAGCGTAGACCAACTGCCAATTATAAGTTTCCAGTTCCTGAATCAATTCGATTAGATCAATGGGCGGCAGGGGCTCCAGCAAAACAAGCGTGGCACGCGCCATATTTTGCGGGTCACGCTCCCAGGCAAAATCCAAATTCTGCCGCATGGCCTGGCGTTTTGTCCGGCTCAGAGTGCCGGTTGACGAAAAGTTGATGAAGTGTAAAGTGCTGTCCTGCCCCACAATGACATTGTCCGGATTAGGGTCGGCATGAAAAAACAAATTTTCTCCCCAATTCCAATAGTTTACCCATAACAAGCGCCTCGCGACGAGTTCCGGGTTGATATTCATTTCCTGAGCGCGCGCCAACACATCCTCATTGCCCTGTTCACCGGCATCAAGCAGTTCCCATAGCCAGATGCCACTTGCGAACTCATTGATTGTCACTTCCTCCGTTGTCAATTCCAAATGGATACGGGGAGCAGAAAAAAATTTTTTATGGGATTTGGCCGCCGCGCGGCGAAAGGCATCCTGCCGGCGCGCTTCCTGCACAAAATCCAATTCTTCGAGAAGTAAATCTCGAAACTCAGCGCGCACTCCCTGCGTAAACCCCGGGCGAAATATTGTCAGAAATTCAGCCATACTGAGCAACCAATCAAAGGCCTCGATATCTGACATAAACTGCTCCCCTATTCCGGGACGCCGCACTTTAACAATCACCTTTTCACCATTGCACAAAATAGCCTGATAAATACAGGCAACCGATGTTGAGGCAAGCGGATCAGGGTCAAAGCGCATAAATATTGCCGAGAGAGGCTTGCTCAGAGAGCGCTCAATCGTTGCAATGGCTTGTTCAACAGGGAAGGGTTCCCGCCTGTCAGTCATGCAGGACAATTCGCTGCTGTATACCCAGGGCATGAAATCCAAGCGCATGGAGAGGTAAAGTCCCAGTTTTACGAATGAGCCCCCGTTGCGCTCAAATGCGCGCCGCAAATGCAACGCCCGCTGTTTTGGCGTATCCCTGCGCAATAAAATATCAATGCCAAGGTTGACCAGGAAATAAAACAGGAGTTGCATCCAACTCAACAAACAAATCAGCGAACGCATATGGTTTAACTTAAAAGAGATAAACCGCATCTTTGACAGGGACGCATCTCCGGCGGAAACATCAAGGAAGCGCCGGCGGGGCAGACCTGCCAATATTCCAGATCGTTGACCGTCTGTTACTAGGTTTGAGGAAGCAGGCATTGTCTACAATTATCTCTGGGCATTTAAAACCAACAATGCGACTATCAAACCAGAGTCGATAGTCGCAAAAAATTCCCGCTAGATGCGGAAGAGGCGTATCAACCTGGATGTGCGGCGCAGGCTTTTCCTGAGTCGCTTGCGATAAGATTTTGTGTTAATTGACTCCATTAGGTCAACAGGAATATCGCTTGCCTCTTTTAAGTACGCGCTTGTGGCTTTGGCAGAATTATTAAAAAAATCTTCGATAGCGCCATCGGTCTTCTCTTTTGCCGATTGCCGGCGTTCACGCTCGTAAGTATCCACCCCTTTTGATAGCGCTTTTACGGCTTTTTGCGCAACACGTACTACATTCCCCTCAAGAACCTGTGCATCTTCTAGCCCATCAGAATATTTTTCCTTGTCTTCGTGGTCGGTAGTGGCCCTTCTTTTTTTTCTGCGTTCGCTATATTCAAGAACAATGGGTTTTATTTCAGGTTGAAGTTTTCCGTGTGCCCGGCGCAACACACGAGGTTTTACATTTTCAGATTCGCTCATGGGATTACTCCTCATCGTCATCTTCGTCGTCATCATCATCTTCGTCATCCAACAATGGGAAGATGATATTGCCGAGGTTAAGGCGTCCGGATTTCTGCTGATACAGCATGACAATAGGAATAAGCACTTTACCATCGGCTTCGGCACCGAGCATTTCCTTCACCTCTTCAGCGACATCCAGGACTTCGTCCCACAGCTTGCCCTCGCCTTTTTTTAAATCCCTGAGCGAGCGTGGTCTCTGTCTACCAAGGTCAATGATAACTGGCTGTGTCATTTCTACTGAAGTTACTGTAGATTCTTCTGCCATTCTTACCCTCACTTTCTTATGCAATCAATCTTGAATATTTTCACGATGGTGCAAACGGGTATAACTTATGGATTGACAAATCGTACCATCTGGTATTATGATATATTGTATCGCATTTATCTAACTTGTGTCAATTATCAATTAGTCAAAAACTAAAGGTCAGACAAAATTTAGTGCAAACAATGTGTCGCTAATCAAAAGTTTATCCACCAGATATTATGCTAGTACTGGAGCAAGGAAAATGACTTATTACCGACAGCAAGATTTAAATGATGGTCCAGAGCCAATTGCACTCATAGGGGCCGGATGCAGACTTCCAGGGAAGATTACGACCACGGGGGATTTACTCTCTGCACTAAGAGAAGGCCGTGACCTTATCTCGGAGATACCTTCAGAGCGCTGGAATGTAGATGCATTTTATGACTCTGATAATCTCGCTCCTGGCAAAACTTATGTGCGTAAAGGGGGATTTGTCGAGAATGTTTATCGCTTCGACCCCGGTTTCTTTGGCATATCAGACGCCGAAGCCGTGCGCATGGACCCTCAACAGCGTTTACTTCTTCAAACAGTATGGCATGCACTCGAAGACGCCGGTCAATCTGCCGAAGAGTTGATGAATAGCAATACAGGTGTATTCCTGGCGATGATGAATACAAATAACTATTCTCATCTCAAAAGCGCCTTTGAGGGCGTCATGGGCTTAACAGCCTACGACGCTGTAGGGGATGCGATGAGTATTGCAGCGGGGCGGATTGCACATTTTCTTGGTCTGGAAGGTCCCTGCCTGACGCTTGATACTGCCTGTTCCAGTTCACTGGTTGCTTTGCATGTGGCTCGCCAAAGTATTCTTGCAGGCGATTGTGACATGGCAATTGTTGCGGGGGTAAATTTAATCCTTGACCCTGGAATTCACATTACTTTTTCAAAACTGGGGCTCATGTCACGCGCGGGGCGCTGCGCAACATTTGACTCTTCCGCAGACGGATATATCCGCGGGGAAGGCTGCGTGGCAGTGATTTTACGCAGGCAATCTGACGCTATCGCAAGAGGCGACCGTATTATCGCAAGTATCATTGGCACTGCGGTTAATCAGGATGGTCGCACCCCGGCCCTGACCGCGCCAAATGGCCGTGCCCAGGAGAAAGTGATACGCAATGCCCTGGCGCGTACCGCCGTAAACCCCAACGAAATCGGCTACGTGGAAGCCCATGGCACCGGCACCCCGGTTGGCGACCCCATTGAGATGAGCGCAATTGTAAATGTTTATGGGCCTGGCCGGGTTGACAATCAACCGTTATATGTCGGGTCAGTCAAAAGCAATTTTGGACATATTGAAGCAGGAGCCGGCCTACTGGGGTTGGTAAAATCCGCGCTGTCGCTTCAGCACGAAGAAATATTCCCCAGCATTCATTTCAATCAACTTAATCCCGCCATTGACTTAGGTCAGGCGCCCGTCCGCGTGGCAACTGAGAAAACTCCCTGGCCGCGTGGCAAAACACCGCGCCTGGCCGGAGTAAATTCTTTCGGTTATAGCGGCACAAACGCACATGCGATTCTCCAGGAGGCTCCCGCCCAAAACAACGGGCATGCGCAAAGCTCCGCAGCGGAAGAAAAAAATCTTTTCAACCCCGCCGGTGAACTGGTGGTCATCTCGGCAAAATCATCCTCGTCGTTGGATGAGTTGACTGACGAATGGGTCGACTTGTTGGATATAGAAAAAGATACTCCATTACGTGACATTGCCTTCACTGCGGCGCTCTCCCGCACGCAACTCAGCCAAAGGCTGGCGGTGATTGGTAAAGACAAAGAGGAAATCAAACAAAAACTTCAAGCCTGGCGCGAAGGCCGCACACCAAAGGGTTTAACGCATGGGCAGGTTTTTACAAAAATAAAACCGAGAATTGCCTTTATATTCACCGGTCAGGGAGCCCAATATGCCGGCATGGGGCGTGAACTCTACGAAAATGAGCCGCGTTTTGCCGAAACCATTAACCAGATTGCCTCCATCATGGACTCTGACCTGGGTGCGCCTTTGCTTGATGTGTTATACGGCGAAAAATCTGCCGAATATCTTGAAAATACCCGCTACGTCCAGCCTGCGCTCTTCGCTGTTGAATATGCGCTGGCAGATTTACTGCGCCATCTCGGAATCGAGCCATCCTATTTAATCGGTCATAGCGTCGGTGAAATCGTTGCCGCTTGCATAGCAGGCATGCTAGACCTTGAAGATGCTGCACGCTTTGTTGTAGCGCGTGGCCGCCTTATGGGACAATTGCCTGCGGGTGGAACAATGCTCGCCATTTCTGCCTCACCAGAACAAGTACAAAGATGGGTTCAGGGCAAAGAAGAAGATGTCTCAATTGCAACCGTCAATGGGCCGCACTCAGTAGTAATATCCGGACGCGCAGAGGCTGTTTCCGCTGTCGGCGCAATAGCCCAGGCTGCGGGGCGTCAAATCAAAGAGCTGGAAGTTTCACATGCGTTCCATTCCCCCTTAATGGCTCCAATTCTGGATGAACTTACGCAAGTAGCCGCTTCAATGCGAATTTCTCCGCCGAGAATCCCCATTGTTTCCAACACCAGCGGCGATTTCTTTGGAGACGAAATTAAACCCGAATACTGGAGCGCACAAGTACGTAACGCAGTGCTCTTCCACGAGGGTATGCAGAAGATTATCGATGACGGCTGCTCCCTGGTTTTGGAAGTTGGGCCGCATCCCGCATTAATGCCCATGGTGGCAACTTCTTTTGACGCCCCCGGCTTGCAAACTGTGCCTACATTGCGAAAAGATAAGAAAGACGCGAACAACCTTCTTAGCGCGTTCGCTTCACTGTATGTGAACGGTGCACCGCTGAAATTTGACCGCCTGTTTTGGAATCCTGTTTATCAACGGGTATCATTGCCCCTTTATCCCTTCCGTGGCGACCATTATTCGCTAGATATCGAAGGGTTTCTGGACCAGTCCGTCAACGCAGCGCCGTCGGAGAAGCAATCTACAATAGACGAGTTGCCTGACCTTCCCGAACTCCACCCACTGCTTGGCAAGGTGACGACCCGTAACTCTCGAAAGGTTGTTTTTGAAACGTCCCTGAAAACAACCAGCCCATGGACCGACCACCGCGTTCTCGATTCCACAATCTTTCCGGGTGCGGGTTATGTAGAAATGGCCGCGCGTGGTTTTGCCGCCAGCGCCGGACAAAACTGGCAATCTGTAATTGTCAAAGATGTATCTTTTGAACAACCAATTCTACTCTCTTACAAAGATGAGAAGAAGGTCTTTCTTACCTTGGAAAAAAACGCGACCGGAAAAGGCGACACAAAGTTCAGCATCACAACCCCTGAAGGCAATGTCGTATTTTGTCGAGGTCGGATTGCTGCATCAAATGGCGCGCAGGAAAAAGTATTGGTCGAAGATGAACTGTCCGGGCGCGAATCCGAAATGAAAATTGGCGTCTTCTATGGTGAACTGCGCAGTCGCGGGCTTGAATATGGCGCCAGGTTTGCCAACGTACGCGAATTATGGCTGGGCAAACCAGGTTCAGGTGAAGCGTTTGGGCGGGTCGTGAATACAATTGCAGAAAACGGGCATGACCCGTTTAACAACGCAGTGGTGCTGGATGCCTGCCTGCAAGTCTTTGGGGCAGCGCTCGCCACACTGGATGAAATCAGACAGCCCGGCGCATTTGTGCCCGCTTCTGTTCAGTCAATAGCCTTCAGAGACGAACTGCCAGCCCAAGTCTGGAGTCACGTGAAGATTAACGCTGATTCAAATGGACGCGGCGCAGTTGCCACCATTCGCGTATTAGATGAATCAGGGAAAGTATTGGTTAAGTTCGAAAATTTGGAGTTGCGACGCACCCTGTCGCTCGTATTTGGGAAAACCAACGGCGCAAAAAGCGCTGCTTCAGGAAATCAAATTTTCAAATCTCGCACGCACGCGGTGGAACTTTTACGCCCTTTGCCAAGAAAGGAGCGTGTGGCGCTGTTATCGAAATGGCTGATTGCTGAAATCAAAGATACCATCGGGCAGGCTGCTGATGGATTAAATCTTGAAAAACTGCCGCCTTCAGCCGCCTTTCTTGAGATTGGACTGGATTCGCTTCTGGTCACTGAACTACAGCGCCGCATCCAGGAAAGATTGGAATTCCGCTTCAAGCCAATGCAAGGATTGGATTACCAGTCGATTGAAACAATGGCCGAATTCCTGCACGATGAAGCACTTGCAGCAGACTTAAAGGCCGAGGCGGCGGTTGCCACTTAAATGAAGGCCATACAACGACAATTTATATTTAGCGGTAAAGGAGCCCCTCATGCTTGATTCAATCTCAGTAGATAAAGATTTTGCCCGCAATTTCATCGAAAACCACCTCGACAAGCGGCAGGTAAACAAGATTCAGCACGCCTTTCCTTCACCGCGTTTCTGGTCTGAAACAGATGTGCCTGTCGAGGATATCTTGGATGACCGGCAAAAACTTCACGCCATGGAGCGCGGCACGCCGGTCAATTTGTATGTCGGTGTACCATACTGCATCCAGACCAACCCTGGAAAATGTGGATATTGTCTCTTCCCCGTTGAGGCCTTCACCGGCAATGTTGACCTTGAAGTTTATTTTGACTACCTGAAGCGCGAAGCCGCCATGTATAAGGAAGCCTTGCAGGGGATTCCTTTGGGCGCGGTATTTTTTGGCGGCGGCACGTCGAATCTCTATCGAGAAGATAAGTATTTCCAACTCATGGAACTGGTTCGCGACCTGTTCCCGGATATCCCAGCCTATGTGGATATTACCCTCGAGGGCATCCCGCAACTCTTCAGCCGCGAAAAAGTCAAAGCCATCAAAGAAGCCGGAATGAACCGTATCAGCATGGGAGTCCAGCAAGTAAACGAGACTCTCAACAGCCTGAGCGGACGCAAACAAAAAACACAGCACGTCATCCAGACCCTGGAATGGGCGCGCGAATTCGGGCTTCCTGCCAATATCGATTTGATTTTTGGCTGGCCCCAGCAAACTGTTGCAACAATGGTCAAAGACCTCGAGACAGCCATCTCGTGGGGTGTTTATGACATCACGCATTATGAGTTAAATGTTGGAGGGCCTACCGATTTCGCGCTCAACCGTTATCACGAACTTCCCAGCACACTCAGTAACCTTGAGATGTATCGCGCCTCGCGCGACCTGTTGATGAGTCATGGCTATCAACAGATAACTGCTTATAACTGGCGAAAACCCGGCGACCCCAATAGCCGCCCCTACGAGGAAGGTGTGACCCACCGCCTGGACACAATGGACACGCTGGGCCTGGGGTATGCGGCAATTACGTTCTTCTATGACACCGCCCTTGCGGATGGAAGGTCGTGGTCTTTCATCAATTGGCGCAACCTAAATGAATACAAAGCCAGAGTGGATAACGGACGCTTCCCGGCAGAGTGCGGCTTTCGTCACGCCCGCGAAGATTTTATGATTTCGCTCATCTGGCGAAACCTCTTCGGGCTGGAACTTGACCGGGAGCAATTCAGGCAGGTTTTTGACCTGGATGTATATGACCTGTTTGAAGGTGTCTGGCAAGCACTGGAAGAATACGGCTTTGTTGAGATTACCCCTGAGAAAATCAAACTCGTCGGCGATGGGCCTTTCTACACTCCCCTGATACAAACCCTGCTGGCTGAAAAGCGTTATAACCAGTTACGGGAACGAATGGTCTCGGAGGTTCAGGGCGTGGAAGTTTAGATTTCATTAATGACTTGCCGGATGCTTATTCATGCCTCAACCTAACGGAAAGATTAGTATTTCCCAAATACGAACTGAATTGCAACAAATCATCATTAGCGGAATCGGTAATGATGATTTGCATTCTATTCCAGACGATGTTCCGATTCTTGACCTGGGCATCAGTTCCCTCGCACTCGTGGAGGGCATGCGGCAGGTCTACGACCGTTTCGGCGTGTTGATTTCGATTCGCCGCATCATAGAGGGGCAGGTCACACTCGGCACGCTGGCGCTATACATCGAGCAGGAGTTAACTTCCCAAAAGGCGCTAAAAAAGAAATCCCAGACCACGCAATGGAAGGTGGAGCGCCAGATTCCATTGGCCCCATCTCAACAACATCTTGGGTTTTTAAGCCGCTATTCAAATGAAGCCAGCGCGGCTTTCAACGAAACCTTGTTAATTCAATTGAATGGCACGCTGCATGGCCCCGCCCTGCACGCTGCGCTTGAAGAAGCAGGCAATCGTCACGAAGCCCTGCGCACCGCGCTTAACCCGGCCCAAAACACACTCGATGTCGGCACGGGCGAAGCGCTGGAACTTGCAGTTTCGCCCGCATCGCCTGAGCAACTACCGGCCCGGCTTGCTGAGATTGTTGCGCGTCCATTCGAAATTGGCAAGCGGCTTTTTCGCGCCGAGTTATACCGTCTGTCCGAAAACCAGCATGTGCTGGCCCTGGTCGGGCATGCGCTGGTGCTCGAACAACAGGCCCTAAAAATAATCCTGGATGATATTGCAGAACTCTACTGGAGCTTCTCGCGCGATCAACCCGCAAGCCCTGCGCCGCTCAACCTGCAATGGGCCGATTACCTAGCACTGAGCAATACGGATAACGCGCAAGAAGCGCGCCGCCTGGCGGAAAATTATTGGCAGGAAATTTTCGATTCGGACATTCCCCGGTTGGAGTTGCCTACCGACCATCCCCGCCCGCCGATAAAAAAATACTCCGGCTCCCGCCTGGAATTGAGGCTGGATTCCGTTATTCATGAGCGGCTCCAGGCCTATGCCCTGTCTGAAGGCCTCAGCGTTGAGACAGTGTTATTCGCGGCGTTTACCGCTTTCATTCACAGGCTATCCGCCTCGGACGATATTGTCATTGGCACGCAAAGCACCAGCCTTTATCTGGACGAGAGCATGTCGGCTATTGCGAACACACGCAACATGCTTCCGGTTCGCACAAGTTATGATACGGCGCGAACGTTCAAAGACCACGTTCAGATTGAAGCCGAAACGCTTGCAAAAGCAAACCTGCACAAACACCTTTCCCTTGCCGAAATTATTCAACTGCTTCAACTGCCGCGCGACCAGAGTCGTTCGGCGTTGTTTTCAGCCGCATTCCGCGCACAGAGAGACACGGCCCCAACGGTTTTTAGCGGCCTTGCGTGTCAGACAATCCTTCCGCCCGCTTCGGGCGCGCGCTATGACCTTGAATTAATCGCGCTAGTTCAAGGCCATCATATTTCATTGGTCTGCGATTACAGCACAGAGCTGTTCACAGCAGGGACAATCTCACACTGGCTGAATGGCATGGCCGCCCTATTGGATGCCGGCTTGCAGGATGCAAACCAGGCCTGTGGTCTTTTGCCTATGATGACGCCCCATGAGCGGGAGATGCTTCTGCTTGAATGGAACCAAACCGGTAAAGAATTCCCTCGGGAGAAGACAACGCTTGATTTAATCACAGAGCAGGCCGGGGTGTCGCGCGAAAAAACCGCCATTCGATTTGGAGAAACGTCACTAGGCTATGCGCAATTGATGGAGCGGGTCGAACAAATTGCAGCCACGCTCCATCAACGCGGTATAAAGCACGGGGCGCGCGTGGGCATCCTGATGGAACGCTCGCTTGACGTTATCCCCGCATTGCTTGCAATCTGGCGGGTCGGCGCATTATATGTGCCCATCGATATCGGCTTCCCCAAAAATCGCATTGCCTACATGTTGGAAGACGCCGAAATCCATACCCTGATTGTCAACAGGGATTTGTTAAACCTGCCGGACGATGAACACAAATCCAGTGTTTTGTGCATCGAGGAGATTGGCGCGCAGGTTTCCACGCCCGTAAGCATTCCGCCTGCCAACAGCACTGACGGCGCATATATTATTTACACCTCCGGCTCAACAGGAAAGCCCAAAGGCGTAGAAATCCGCCATGACGCCTTGCTGAATTGCCTGCTCGCCACA
>JAWOIR010000476.1:0-5498 GCA_046484545.1 Anaerolineales bacterium | reverse complement strand
AAGACCGATACCAGGTCCGCGCCGTCGTCCATGGTCATCTGCGGTTTGTGGTCGAGGGCAGCACTCAGGTGCTTGTAATAGGTGACGTTGTCCTCGCCCTTGACAGCAAAGGTCGGGATTTCCCAAATGTTGACCAGCGCCGCGGCGACATCGTCCTGGGTCGAGAGCGGGTTGGAAGCGGTCAGGACTACGTCTGCGCCACCGGCTTGCAGGGTGCGCATCAGGTTGGCGGTTTCAGCGGTGACATGCAGGCAGGCCGACATGCGTACGCCCTTGAGCGGCTTCTCTTTTTCGAAGCGTTCGCGGATAAGGCGCAGGACAGGCATTTCGCGCTCGGCCCAATCAACTCGGCGGCGTCCGCCTTCAGCCAGGGAAGCGTCTTTGATATCGTAATTGCTCATGGTTACTCCTTGAAAATTGGTTAATCGAAAATGGTTAATGGAGGCTGGATGCTCGATTTCCCATTAACTATTAACCATTAACGAGTATCGAACATCGAATATCGCTTATCGAATCAATTCATCCAGTTTACCACCATCGTCATAATGCTCACGGAAGCGTTTGACAAATTGCTCGCGGGTGTAATGGTGGTTTTGGGTTCCGTTTTGCTCGAGGACATAGACTGCGGCCAGTGAGCCGACCTGTCCGCACAGTTGCCAGTCCCAGCCGCGCGAATAAGCCGCCAGGAAACCGCCGCGGAAGGCGTCTCCGACGCCGGTTGGGTCGGTGATGCGTTCTTCCGGTGTGACCGGCACAACAATCTCTTTGCCCTCGGCATAGATGACCGCGCCTTCTGCACCTTTGGTGACAACGATGATATCGACGTGCTTGAGCATTTCATCCAGGCCCAGGCCGGTTTTCTTGGCAACCAGGCCATATTCGTAGTCGTTGACGAACAGGAAATGCGCGCCGTCCATATCGCGGGCAATTTCATCGCCTTCCAGGCGCAGGATTTGCTGGGAGGGGTCGTACAGGTAAGGGATGCGCAGTTCGCGGCATTCGGCGGCGCGATTCTTCATCGCGGTCGGGTCGTCGGGCGAAATCACGACCAAATCGGGGCGTTTTTCAACATCGCGCAGGCTGATTTCAGCAGCATGAGACATTGCACCGGGATAGAAGGATGCAATCTGGGCGTTGACCTTGTCGGTAGTGGCGAAGAACGAAGCCGTGAACTTGCCTTCAATGACCTTGGCCCATTCGGTGTCGACACCTTGTTTTTCGAGCCAGGCGCGGTAATCGCCAAAGTCCTCGCCGACGGTGGCCATCAGGCGCGGCTTTTCACCAAGCAGGGCCAGGGTGTAGGCGATATTCGGGGCTGTGCCGCCACGCTGACGGGTCATCTCATCAACCAGGAAGGACAGGCTGATATTTTTGAGCCGTTCGGGCAGAATCTGTTCGTGGAAATAACCGGGGAAGGTCATCAGGTAGTCGTAGGCGACAGAGCCGGAGAGCATGATATCCATCAAAAAACCTCGTTTTATTGGTAATTGGTTAATGGTGAATGCTAAACGATGGAGGTCGATTAACCATTAACTATTCTCTATAAACCATTAACCATCTTCTTCAAACTGACATCAAACGGCGCAACTGCGACACCGTTTTCGGTGACGATGCCGCTGATTAAACGATTGGGGGTGATGTCGAAGGCCGGGTTGCGGGCCGATGCGCCAGACGGGGCAACCTGTTCGCCCTGGAATTGGATTTCTAAAACTTCGGCGGGGTCGCGCTCTTCGATGGGAATCAGGCCGCCGTGCGCCAGCGACAGGTCGATGGTCGAGGTCGGGACGACGGCGTAGACCGGGATTCCGTTGTCGTGGGCGGCCAGGGCCAGCATGTAGGTCCCGATTTTGTTGGCGACATCGCCGTTGGCGGCGCAACGGTCGGCGCCGAAAAAGACTTTTTGGGCCTGCCCGCTGCGCAGGAAGTAGCCGGACATGTTGTCCGAGATAATATCGTAGGGAATGCCGTACTGCTCCAATTCCCAGGCCGTCAGGCGCGCGCCCTGCAAACGCGGACGGGTCTCATCGACCAGGACGTGGATGCGCTTGCCCTGCTCCCAGGCCGTGCGGATGACGCCCAGGGCGGTGCCCCAATCGACAGTTGCCAGCGCGCCGGTGTTGCAGTGATGGATGACGGTATCGCCATCGGCTATCAGTTCCGCGCCATGGGCGGCCATGCGTTTGTTGATTTCGACATCTTCATCGGCCAACCGCTGGGCTTCGGTCAGTAACAAAGCCCGGATTTCATCAACCGGAGAACCAGAAAACTGGAGAACCGTCTTCATCAGCCTGTCCAGCGCCCAGGCCAGGTTGACGGCAGTCGGGCGGGCAGATTTCAGGGTGTTGGCAGCGGCCTCCAAATCTGCGAGCAGGTCGGGGGTCGTGCGCGCCCTGGATTCGTATCCGGCCAGGACGAGGCCAAAAGCGGCGGCAGCGCCTATCGCCGGCGCGCCGCGCACCACCATATCCGTAATCGCGTGGGCAACTTCGGTATGGATATGATACGAGACAATTTCCAGCGCGCCAGGCAGCAGACGCTGGTCAATCATATCGAGCGTGTTTTTTTCGGGATTCCAGAAGACGGTTCGCATAGGCCGGGCACAGGAAAAGACGCCCTCGCAGGAGAGCGTCGATGAAGTAGCAATAGTTTAACATAAGATATTGGGGTTGTAAAGCAGTCGAGACGGCTCATTTCCGGCTACAGATGTGGCGCGGCCTTCTTGATAATTTCGAGCCTTGGTGGCAGGCTTTCGGGCGAAACCCTATTCCTGCAACACATACAACGTCACCGATTGGGACGGCAGGTTTAACGCGCCATCAGCCAGGAAGGGTTGCGCCCCCAGGTCGGCGGCGTTGTGCTCGGGGTCGAGCAGGATGACCGAAGCGTTTGCGGGCGCGCCCCCGGCAATGTCCAGGCGGACGCGCTTTTCCTCGTCTGCCAGGTTGATAACCACCAAGGTCAGTACCCCGTCAGCCCGCCGGGCGGCATAGATGGAGACATCCGCCACGCCTGAGGCGCTATACACCAGTTGCTCGCCAAAGTGTTTGTAGACCTCGTAAACATAATAGGTGGGGCTTGGCCCATCACGCGTGACCAGGCTCCAGCCACCCTGATTGTAGGAAATCATCCAATAATTGACCAGCAAAACCCGCTCACGAATCATGCGTCCCAGGCTGTCGGCCCACCAGATGGCGTTGTAGTGCGAATCAGGGGTGGCCTCGCCGCCAACCGCCTTGCTCCAATCTGAGTTGGTTTCAGTGACGGCAATCGGCAGGTCGCGCCCGGTTTCGGCGTGGACGAGGTCACGCAGGGCGCGTAAGGTTGGGTCCCAGTTGGCCGTGTCCTGGCGCAGGTCGTCCACAGTGCGGGAGGGAGCGACAAGCGATGCAGGAAAAGGGTAGCGATGAATGGATACGACATCAACAATATCGCCGTTGGCACGCAGGAACTCAACCATCCAATCTTTGCCTTCGGAATCTTTGGGGTTGGCGGCCAGGTCGGGGCCGAAGTTGGTCAGTTCCGGGCCGACAATCTGAATGGACGGGTCGATAGCCTTCATCGCCAGGGCAATCGCGCGAAATTCGCGGTTGAAGCGCTCGACAGTGTAGGGTTCGCCCAGCGCGCCTTCATAGAACTGCGGCTCGTTGCCGATGGCCCAATAGCGGATGCCGTAGCTTTTTTCGATATTGACATAACGCACCAGTTCGGCGGCTTCTTCGGGCGTACCGGTCATGGTACGGACGTTGATGGTGGCCGTCGCGCCAATGCGCTGGCAGAAGTCCATAAACTGGTCAATCTGATAAGAGCGCAGGGTATTGCGATCACCCCACTCGCCGCCGGGGAAACGGATGACGGTGACAGGTAGATTGTAGGCATCTTCAATCCGGGTTGAAGGGACTGCCGCCCAGGGGCCGTGATTGGTACCATACACCAGCGGGCTGATTGGGCCGAGGTTGAGATCGGGGTCGACAAATAAAATGTCGGGCTGGGGGGTGGAGATGGCAGTGGGGGCGGGTAGGGGCGTAGGTTCGGCAGGAACAGTAGCCGCCGGGGCGCAACCCGCCAGAAAAATGAACAACAGGCAAAGATGAAGGGCTTTTGACACGGTGATTCTCCTTTATGTAAACGGTTACATCGCGTCAATTATACCCTAACTTTGTCGCCGCAATCACCAGCGGATGGTCGGCGGCGCGTTGGGTGCCATCGGCAATTTGGGCGCGGCAAGATGCGCCGGGGGCGGCGATGTGAGTCTCAGGGCTGGCCGAGCGGATGGTTGGCAGCAAAATCATTTCTCCTACCGCCATAGAGACCTCGTAATGTTCTTTTTCGTAACCGAACGCGCCCGCCATGCCGCAGCAGCCGGAGGGGATGATTTCCACGTCAAAGCCGAGGGCGCGCAGGAAGGCTGCGGTGGCCGCCTGCCCGACCGGGTAGCCATCCGGGGCGGGCGGTTGGGCTTTTTGGTAGCAGTGGGCGTGGAGTAAAACCGTTGAAGGTTTGAAGGTGTCAGGTGGTGAGGTGGCAGGTGTCAGGTGGGAAGGATGGATGGTTGGCGGGAGCAGTTTGGCTACACGCTTTTTTTCTTGGCCAGCTGCTTTGCGAATGAGAAATTCGTCTACCAGGAAGGCGCGGGCAGCGATGGATTGGACTTCTGCGCGGCGTTCGGCGGGGACGAGGTCGCGGAGTTCGTCTTTGAGGGTGTAGAGTTCGCTGGGTTCGATGCCGAGGATGGGCAGCACCCCGTCCGGGTCGAGGCGGCGGATGGCGTCGAGCAGTTTCAGGTGATGGGCGCGGGCGGATTTGAGGAAGCCTTTGGAGATCAGCGTGCGGCCTGCGCCGAGGAGCGGGATTTCGATGATTTGGATTCCGGCAGCCCTCAGGAGAGACTGGGCGGCCACTTCGATTTCCGGCTCGAAGTGGCGGGTGAAGGCGTCAGGGAGATATAAAGCAGTTTCAGGTTGGGAGGTGTCAGGTGTTGGGGTTTCAGGTGTCAGGTAATGCCCTTCGACTGCGCTCGCTCCGCTCAGGGCTTGCTTAACGAAATCAGGCTGGGGGGAGTCCGCGACGGGAGGGGCTGAAGGGCGAGTCCGGCTCGGTGGCGGGGATGCGAATTGGGGGAGGGGACGTTCGGCGCTTATCCGCAATATAGGATTGATGATTTTGCGAACGAGCGACAGGCGCAAGAGGGCGTTGAGGGGGGCGGCCAGGCGGGTTTTGTAGACCAGCGCGCCGAGTGTGCCGATGTGGGCGAAGAGGTAGTCGCGCAGGGGGCGGGGATGGGCGCGGTAGTAGCGCTCGAGGTAGGCGTATTTGAGTTTGGCGATGTCGACGCCGCTGGGGCATTCGGATTTGCAGCCTTTGCAGGCCAGGCAGAAATCGAGGGCGCGCTTGACCTCGGCTTCGGGCGGCGGGACGGGTTTGGCGCTGACCAGGGCGCGCATCAGATTTGCGCGTCCGCGCGTGCTGAACATTTCGATGCCGGTGGCCTGGAAGGAGGG
>JAWOIR010000387.1:0-5522 GCA_046484545.1 Anaerolineales bacterium | reverse complement strand
CTGATTGATGCGATTGGCGCGTTTTTGGGTTTGTCTCTTTACGCTGTTTACCGAATTTTTCCCAATCGAAATTAATTCTTGCCGGGTTCTCTGATATTTGACGTAAAGAAGACCGCATTTTGGGGTGCGCGCGCACCCCAAAATGCGGAGATTTATCGCGGGAATTCTCAAAGAGACTCTTGCCGTTTTTCGGTTTACTCCCGGAAGGTGGGTATAATGTCCTCCATATTCCACTTGCGAGGTGATTTATGACAAAAACTCATGCCTATTTTGAAGGCAAAATTGTCCCCTTCGATGATGCCAAAATCAGCATTGCCACCCACGGCCTGAATTATGGCACCGCTGCATTCGGCGGCCTGCGCGGATACTGGAACGAAGACCGTAAACAACTCCTGGTCTTTCGTCCACTCGACCATTATCGGCGAATGCTTGGCTCGGCCAAAATGCTGTGCATGGAATTGCCCCACACCCCCGAAAGCCTGACCCAGGTGACCCTCGACCTGCTGCGCGCCGACAACTGGCAGCAGGATATCTACATCCGCCCGCTGGCCTACAAAGCCGACGCTGGCATCGGCGTGCGCCTGCACGACCTGCGCGACGAAGTCAGCATCTTTGCCCTACCCTTCGGCGCCTACATCAAAAACCAGGATGGCGCGCATGTCACCATTTCCTCCTGGCGGCGGATCGATGACAACGTCATCCCGGCGCGCGGCAAAATCAGCGGTGCGTATGCCAACTCAGCCCTGATTAAGACCGACGCCGCCCGCTCCGGCTTCGACGAGGCCCTGGTGCTGGACAACAACGGCCACATCTCCGAAGGCACCGCCATGAACGTCTTCATTGTCCGCGATGGCGTGCTGATAACCCCGCCCGTCACCGACAACATCCTGGAGGGCATCACCCGCCGCACCGTCATCGAACTCGCGCGCGAGGAACTCGGCTTGCAAGTCGTCGAGCGTTCGATCGACCGCACCGAAGCCTTTATCTGTGACGAACTCTTCCTGACCGGCACCGCCGCTCAGATTGCCGTTGTTACTAAAGTGGATCATCGCCCCGTTGGCAGCGGCCAGCCCGGCGAAATCACGCTCAAACTGCGTCAGTTATTCGACGATGTCGTGCGCGGCAAGGTCGAGAAATACGCACACTGGAATATGGGCGTTTAGGAAATCGAACGCGGATAACGCTGATTTGACGAATTTCCGCGGATGAATTTCATTGCCGGACACTTTTTATAAACGAACCGCGAAGTTCGCGAAGAACGCTAAGAAAAAACTTCGCGCTCTTCGCGGCCTTGGCGGTTCGTTTCACGAAAAATGGGTGCGAGATATAAGTGTCTGGAGCGAAGCATAAATTTAGATTTTATCCGCGAGAATCGGCCCAATCTGAGAAATCCGTGTTCATTCTTCTGAACCTACTGTGCCGTATTGCCCCCATCTGTCAGCAGCAAATGCCCGGTCACAAACGAAGAATCGTCCGAAGCCAGGAACAGCACCGCCCGCGCAATCTCTTCCGGCTGCCCAAAACGCCCCATCGGGATATACGCCGCCGATTCGCGCATGGCCTCCTCCATCGTCACCGGGTCTGAGCCTTCAAAATAACCCTTCTCCAGCCAGCGCTCCACGAACGTATCGCCGGGGCAAACCGCATTCACCCGAATCTTCTCAAGAGCATGGTCAAGCGCCATGCTCTTTGTCATCAGCGCCACTGCGCCCTTGCTGGTCGCATACGGTAGCGCACCCTTGCCGCCCACCACCGCCCAGTCGGATGCGTTGTTGACAATCGACCCGCCGCCCGCCGCCCGCATATGCGGGATGACCAGCCGGCACATGCGCCAGACCGCAGTCACATTCAACGCCATCGTCGCCGCCCAATCTTCTTCGCTGGTGGTTTCGGCAGTGCCTTTGGTGACGATTCCGGCATTATTGAACAGGATGTCGATGCGCCCAAACGCCTCCAGCGTGGATTCGACCACTCGGACACAATCTCCGGCTAAGGTGTGGTCCGCTTCAACGAACAGGGCGCGGACTCCCCTCAGCCTGCATTCCGTTTCGAGGCGTTCGCCCAATTCCCGACGGCGTCCCGTCAACACCAGGCTTGCGCCTTCATCCGCAAAAAGGAGCGCGGTTGCCCGCCCGATGCCGCTTGTCGCCCCGGTAATGATGGCCGTTTTGCCGCTTAATCTGCCCATTTTGGCTCGCTTTCGTTATGGTACAATCTCGCCGGTTATTTTTTTCAAAATTTGATGGAGGAAAACTGTGGAACGTTCTCTCGTACTCGTAAAACCCGATGGCGTCCAGCGCGGGCTGGTTGGTGAAGTCATCGCCCGCCTCGAACGGCGCGGCCTGCGCCTGGTGGCGGCCAAATTCTTGCAAGTGCCCACCGAACTCGCTGAAACGCACTATGCCATTCACAAAGGCAAGCCCTTTTATGATGGCCTGATTGCTTATATCACTTCTGCGCCAGTGATGGCAATGGTTTGGGAAGGCCCCAACGCGATTGCCGCCATCCGCCAGACGATGGGCGCTACCCGCCCCTGGGAAGCCGCCCCCGGCACCATCCGCCACGACTTCGCCCTGGAAGTGGGCCGCAACCTGACCCACGCTTCGGACTCGGTCGAAAACGGCCAGGCTGAAACCGCGCTGTGGTTCAAAGCCGAAGAACTGGTCGATTGGTCACGCGATGTCGACCGCTGGATTTTCGAAAAGTAGGCTTCGCCAAACCCGGCAAGCAAAAACAGGAGCGAGGGAAACCCTCGCTCCTGTTTTTTGATGTGAAACACCCGGTAGGGGCGACCCGTCCAGGCCTGATTGGTTTATGGTTTGCCTGTCAACCGGGCAAACTGTGATGTTTTTTGCCCAGGGTGGGTCGCCCTTACAACTTGTATTTTTATTGCAACTTCAGCAAGGTCTTGCCTTCGCGCCAGAGTTCTTCCAGGTTGTAATAATCGCGCTGTTCGGCGGCAAAGACATGCACGATGACATCGTCGCAATCAACGATGACCCAGCCGGCCGAGGCTTCGCCCTGTGGACGGGCCTTAATCTTATACTTGGCGCGCACACCGTCGCTGACAGCGTCGGCCAGGCCGTTCAGCATTCGGTCGCTGCTGCCGGTGCAAATCACAAAATAATCTGTAAACGATACAACTCCTTGCAAATCCATCAGGACGATGTTTTCGCCTTTTTTCTCTTCAAGGATGCTGACAATGGTATGGGCAATTTCAAGCGGGTTCAGGGTTCACCTCGTTTGGGTTGTGGAATCGGGTTGGGCAAGCGGAAGATGCGCCAGGGGCGTGTAGTTTGGGCCTTGCGGCTGCAGGTCGGAGCGGAACAGGGTAACCCTGGAGACGGTCAGGCTGCCGAGTGGTCCGATTTCAATTTCCTGCAAGGCCGGGCGCAGGGCAGACAGGTCGGCGCCATCGCGCAGGCGGCCAATCGTCAGGTGCGGGTTGAAGGGTTTTTCTTCGGGAGGGTATCCGAGTCGGGCACAGGTCGTTTCAATGGCGCGGGATAGACGTTCGAGGTCGGGCGGGGCTTGTATCCCAATCCACAAGATGCGGGGGCGTTTGGGATTGGGGAAGATGCCAAACCCGCCGACCGAGATGTCGAACGTCTGTTGTTGGGCGATGACAGCGGACAGGACGTGGGTCAGGTCTTGCAGACTGGCGGGCGAGGCGTTGCCCAGGAATTTGAAGGTCAGGTGGATTTTTTCGGTTGCCACCCAGCGTATGCTGTCGGGGAGTGCCTGCTTGAGGGCGGCACTGTGCCTGCTGATGCTTTCCTGCAAGGGCGGCGGGATTTCAAGCGCGAGAAATGCGCGAATCAGGCTCATGAAGTTGGGCTACTGTTCTTGCAGGATATTTTCGACCGCCTGCGTGAGGTCGAGAAAGCCGACCGGTTTGGTCAGGTAGACCGAGGCCCCGGCTTCCATGCCGGTTTTGATGTCGAAGGGCATGCTTTTGGCCGAGACAACCACCACTGGTATTTGGGAAAGTTCCGGTTTGGCGCGCATAATTTTCAGGATTTCGATGCCGGAGATTTCGGGCATCATCACGTCGAGGATGACGATGTCCGGCTTTTCTTTTTCGATGATTTCAATGGCCGGGCCGCTGGTGTAACTCTTGACCACCCGAAAACCATTGACGCGCATCATTTCGCCGAACATTTCGGCGGCATCGGGTTCATCTTCTATCACAACGACTGTTTTTTGCGGTTCGCTCATGCGGCAGTCTCTCCAAATCGGGCTAAAAATAGCATATTCTGGGACAAAAGGCAAGGGATAGCCTTTTACGAAATCATTTCCAGACTAAGATCCCAGAGTTTTTCGGCGGCTTGTTTGTCGTAACTGGCCGGGTCGGAGGCCACCTCGCGGGCATCAACAAAATATTTACCGCTGACTCCTTCCACTTCACGCGAGGAGGCCAGGTAAATACTGGTGGATGCGCCATCGTTCACGCTTCGGGCTACCGGGGAAATCAGGCGCATGGCCAAGCGCATAAGCGGCCCATTGTTCTTGCCAAATTCGCTGGCCACGAAACCAGGGTGCAGGGCATTGACCGTGACCCCGGCCCCTTCCTGCCGTCGGGCCAGTTCGTAGGTGAACAGGATGTTGCATAATTTTGACTGGCTGTAAACCTTGAAGCCGGAATAATTTTTCTGGTATTGGATGTCATCAAAGCGGACTTTCGCTCCGCGATGGGCATCCGATGAGACGTTGATGATTCGCGCCGGGGCGCTGGTTTTGAGTACATCCAACAGCAGGTGGCTGAGCAGGAAGTAGTTAAGATGGTTGAGTGCAAAGGTCATCTCGATGTTGTCTTTGGAGACCTGGCGCGACATGAAGACCCCGCCCGCGTTGTTGACCAGCACATCCAAACGCGGATGCTGTTTTTTGAATTCATACGCTGCGCGGTGGACCTCTTCTTTCGCTGACAAATCTGCGGCGATAAACTCGACGTTGGGGTTGTTTGTTTCTGCCTTGATTTCATCTATCACCCGCGCACATTTCTCCGCCGAGCGGCTAATGATGGTGATGTGCGCTCCCCTGCGCGCCAGTTCACGGGCTGTTACCAGACCAATACCGGACGTTGCGCCAGTGACAAGTACGGTCTTGTGTAGCATGGATGCGGTCATGGGTTTCCTCCAAAGATGACCCCATTATAAACAAAAAAAGCAGTAAAATTTAGCAATAAAGGAGTTCCTATGCCGACATCAGAATTTATTGAAATCAGGCACAACCCTGAAGAAAATCGTTTCCAAATTGAAATCGAATCATACCTGGCCGTTTTGGAATATCAGCTGGACGGGGATACGATTGTCTTTACCCACACCGGCGTGCCGGATGAACTGGGCGGGCGCGGATTGGGCAGCAAACTTGTCCGCGCCGGGTTGGATTATGCCCGCGCGCAAGGCTTGCGTGTTCATCCACTGTGTTCGTTTGTGGCGTCGTATATCGAGAAAAAACCGGAATACCAGGATTTGCTCAAGAACGGCTAAAACGACCCGCCTTGACACCTCCCCTGCCTG
>JAWOIR010000349.1:0-5318 GCA_046484545.1 Anaerolineales bacterium | reverse complement strand
GAGCCGATTTTCAACGCCGATTTCTCACCATCTCATGAAGTTTTGTTTCAGGGAAGAACGCATGACTAAAAAAATCCTTTTATCGATGCTGCTGGTTTGGTTTACTCTACTCGGATTTGCCTCCCTGAGCGGATGCGGTGCCACCCAAACCCCAACACCCCGGGCCGGACGCACCCCCGAACCGACCCAAGCTCCCCTGATTTTCAGCCTGGATATTGACGAACCCGCCTCCGCTGCGCGCCTGTCCGATGAGCGCCCCAACATCATCCTGATTGTGACTGACGACCAGCCCTATTTCACCCTGGAGTACATGCCCTTCCTGAAGAATGAATTTATCCCGGCCAGCGTCAACTTCGAGCGCGGGTTTGTGACCACCCCATTGTGCTGCCCCAGCCGCGCCACCATCCTGAACGGGGAATACGTGCATAATCACAAGGTCTATACCAACGAGTGGCCGACAGGCGGCGCGCAGAAATTCGACGACACGGCCACCATCGGCACCTGGCTTCAGGAAGTCGGCTATCGCACGGCCTACTACGGCAAATACCTGAACGGCTACAACGATATGCAGCCTTACGGCTATGTGCCGCCCGGCTGGGACGATTGGCGTGTAAAACTGGGACGAAAACCGGAAGGCTTCGGCTATTTCTTCGATTTCAGTCTGTCTGAAAACGGCGTGGAAGTTGAATACCCGCGCAGCCACGCCAATTACAGCGCCGATGTCATCACCCGCCACAGCCTGGAGTTCATCGCCGAAAACAAAGACCAGCCCTTCTTCCTGCTTGCCAGTTATTACAACCCGCATTCCCCCTATATTGCCGCCCCGCGCCATCGTGAGACTTTCCGCTCTGGCACAGGCTGGGAGTGGGAGCCGCACCGTCCGCCCAACTTCAACCCCAAAGACCTGCGCGACAAACCCAAGTACATTCAGGAACTCAAGCAAACCCCGCCGGATGTGCTCGATACCGCCAACCTGCAAATGCTGCGCTCACTGCTCTCGGTGGATGACGGCGTTGCTTCGATTTTGAACATCCTGCGCCAGACCAGGCTGGAGCAGAACACCATCGTGCTTTTCCTGTCCGACAACGGCATGACCGTCGGGGAGCACGGCTTTGGGGTGGATAAAAATTGCCCCTATGACGAGTGCGCCCGCGTGCCCTTCATCGTTTACGCGCCGGGACGATACGCGCCGCGTGTGGATGCCAACCTGGTCGCCAACATCGACCTGGTGCCGACCTTCCTCGACCTGGCCGGATACTCCGGTATGCCGGAGCGCGTCAACGGCCTCAGCCTGCTTCCGCTGCTCGAAAATCCGTCCCAGCCCTGGCGCGATGAAATCCTGCTCGAACACTGGCCCGCCATCGAGGGCGTCGGCGAGCTAATTCCGCAGTTTTACGCCGTCCGCACCCACGAGTGGAAATACGTGGAATATGAAACTGGCGAATGCGAATTGTACGACCTAATCAATGACCCTTACGAACTCAAGAATCTGTGCAACCAGAAAAAACATACTGAAATTCAGGCCGACTTAAAAATCCGATTGGAGCGATTGAAACAGGAATGATGACTCGCGAAGAAGCCCTTGCCCTGGTGCGTGAATATGTCAAAAACGAAGCCCTGGTGCGCCACATGCTGGCCGTCGAGGCCGCCATGCGCTTCTATGCCGAAAAATATGAGCAGGATGTTGAACTGTGGGGCGTGACCGGCCTGCTGCACGATTTCGACTGGGAAGTTCACCCGACCGCCGAGCAGCACCCAGCTGGGGGCGCGCCCATTCTGCGCCAGCGCGGTGTGGACGAGGTCATCGTGCGCGCCATTCTCAGTCATGGCGACCACACTGGCATCCCGCGTGAGACGTTGATGGAGAAAGCGCTCAACGCCTGTGACGAGATTACCGGGCTCATCACAGCGGTTGCCCTGGTGCGCCCCTCCCACTCCGTCCTCGACCTGGAGCCGAAATCGGTCAAGAAAAAGTGGAAGGATAAAGCCTTCGCCGCCGGAGCCGACCGTGAGGGAATCGAAAAGGCCGCCGCCGAATTTGGCGTCGACTTGTGGGAGGAACATGTCGGTAACGTGATTGCCGCCATGCGCCGGGCTGCGCCTGAACTCGGGCTGGCGGGAGAACAAACATAAAAAGGTGGAGGCGATTTTTGCCTCCACCTTTTTTCATCGTTATGGATTATCCTTCAAATTCGGCAATCTTTTCGCCGTTCAGGTAGAGTTGATACGAACCGGCGGGGAATTGCAGGGGAAACTCGAAATCGAAGGGTTGCAGCACCTGAATACACATCATATCCGGGTCGCGCAGGCTATAAAGTTGTACGTCAACGCGGCCATTTTTGTCAGGTTCGTCCACCTTCATGCGCAGTTCGTGGCAGGGGTCGGGCAAATTTCCGGAAACGTACAGTAGAAACTGTAGCGGGTAGGCCGGGTCGAAGCCCAATTCCTCGCGCCGGGCAGGGTCATCTGACTCGAACGGCGTCAGTGCGTAATCTTCGATGTACACGTTGCCGGATTGCGATTTGCTATCGCCGTCCCTGGGGGACAGGTCAGGTTTTTGCGGTTGACCAATAGACATATCATCCTCCTCCGGAGAGTTGGGAAGCAGGGTTGCCTCTTCCGTGTCGCTGCCAGGTTCCGGCGATGCTATCAGGGCAGGCTCTTCTTTCTGCTCTGGCGCATCTACAATCGCAGATTGGCAAGCCGCCAGCATCAGGCTCAAAATCAGTAACAAAAAGGGTAAGGTTTTCATCTTCATACCTCCATGGGTGTGATGTCTTTAAGACGCCGAGAACGCGCAAAAAGTTCCGGCTCTCCTCGGCAGGGGACATGTGCCGCACCACACTAGTTAGACAGTCAGGGGTAAAGAAGGCCGTATTTTGGGGTATCAGCGCGCTGATACCCCAAAATACGGGGACTTATCACGGGAATTCCTATGATTACAATGCACAAATTTGCTGTAAAATGGAACATATTCCAAGCAACGAGGACACCCGATGGCCGATTCCAACAACTCCCGCCCGACCTACCGCATCACCGACCTGCACGATGACGAACGTCCGCGCGAGCGATTGCGCAACCTGGGGCCGCAGGCGCTCTCCAACGCCGAATTGATAGCCATCCTGCTGCGGGTGGGCGTGCCAGGAGAGAACGCCGTCCAGGTTGGCCAACGGCTGCTGCAAACATTTGGCGGCATCGCAGGAATTCACCGGGCGCCCTTTGACGAGTTGCTGAAGCAACACGGAATGGGGGAGGCCAAAGCCGCCCAAATCAAGGCTGCCATTGAACTGGGACGCAGACTGACGCTCGAATCACCCGAAGAACGCCCAACCATCAACTCCCCTGGTGATGCCGCCAATCTTATGCTATACGAAATGCAAGCCCTGGAGCAGGAACACCTGCGCGTCATGCTGCTTGACCGGCGCAATCGGGTGATGGAAGTGGTGGATTTGTATCGCGGCTCGGTTAGTTCTTCGCAAATTCGGGTTGGGGAAATTTTTCGCGAGGCGGTACGCAAGAATGCTTCAGCCATCATCGTTGCCCATAACCACCCCAGCGGCGACCCAACCCCCAGCCCCGACGATGTCGCTGTCACGCGCGCCATCCTGCAAGCCGGCAAAATGCTGGACGTGGATGTGCTCGACCATCTGGTTATCGGTCAGGGACGCTGGGTTTCGTTGAAAGAGCGGGGATTGGGATTTAGTTAGCGGCTGCTGCGCACATCAAAATCGTGGAACTCGCCGCTGGCAGGCAGCCAATCCAGATGGGACTCATCCACCCTTGAAAAGCGCGGTCCGGCGCGGACGATTCGGGCAAATTCTTCCAGGTCAGCGTGCTGGCCTTCGGCGATGGCTTCAACCTGGTCGTAGCCGACGTTGCGCGCCCAACCGGTCAGTCCCAGGTTTTGGGCGGCGTAAGCGACAAAGGCGCGAAATCCAACACCCTGCACACGACCCGTTACCCAAATATGCAAACGTTCATTGGGGATTGGTTTATCCATCGGTTTTGCGTGAGAAAAGCACGGGGGTAAGCGGCAGAAGCAGCAACACCGCGAAGACGAGAATATATCCCGCAAGGTTTTTGAAGGCCAGTCCCAGGCGGTCTTCTCCCAGGCGTTCGGCGCGCCACGAATATTCCAATTCTGAAAGCGAGGCCCCAAGCGCGCGCTGGGCTCCCTGCTCACAGCCCAGGCCGTCGGCATAGGCGCGAATGAGACGGTTCAGGCCCGAAATGCCGTACTGGTCGACCAGGTAACGGGTAAACGACTCAGATTGGGCATAAGCCAGGAAGCGCGATGAAGCGTCCACCGGAAAATCCCCGCACAGCGTGGAAAAGGAGAGCAGGCTTTCGTTCTCGACAGCGTATTCAAGCGAACGCAAATAATCGGGACTGGGATAAATTTCCGAAATGGTGGCAATGCCCTCGCGCAGCCAGAGCGGTAGCAACCCGTAATGTTCACCGGCGACTTCGTAAGTCAGGATGTGCGCCAGTTCGTGCGGGATTTTTCGCTCCATGCCCAGAGATTGTTCTGGCCCGGGCGCAACTGAGACCAGCGCCAGGTACAGGTCGGGGCTGGCATGACCGCCCACCCAGGCCTGGCCGGATGCCTCGATGGTGGCGCGCAAATCGGTCGAGTCGGCGTAGATGTAAATATCCACCGGCTGGCTCAGGTTGGTCGAGAGCAACAGGCTGGCACGTTCGACGCCGTTACGGGCGGCATCCAGGGCGCTTTGTCCGAAGGCCAGGTCGCCCGCGTACCAGTGAATGCGCAGGTTGCCGTCTTCGAGCGTTTGCCACGCGAAGCGATTATCGTTGTAGTGGAAAGAAGATTGGGGAGAGTCGAAGGAGGTTCCGTCATCGAAGAACAGGCGAAACCAGTAGGCAATCTCGGCGAAGGGACGCAGTCGCCCATCCGCAATCTCATGGCGGGCCAGCAGGTTGCCATCTTCATCGACATTGGCTTCAAATATGATGGTGTTTGCTTCACCCTCGGCGCGCATAAAGGCCTGTGCCTGGCTAACAGGCCTATCGCTTTGAATTTTTGCGCGCAACACCACTTGCTGTCCGAAATCGTGTTCCGCGCCAACCTGCTCCACTGTCACCCCGGTTTGTGCCAAAACAGGCTGCGCTGCAAACAGGCAGGCAAGCAAAATCGCCAAGAACGGGGTAAAACGGTTGGTCATTTCAGGTCTTCAATATCTGACTCATCGTCGGGGTCTACGGAGAGCATATTAAAAGTGTTCAGTTGTTCGGCAAAATCCAGGTTGTCGAGGGCTTCTTGCAGGTATTCGGTAATATCGTCATCTTCGGCCTGGTCG
>JAWOIR010000204.1:0-6997 GCA_046484545.1 Anaerolineales bacterium | reverse complement strand
GCCCTGGAAAATTTCCAGGATGACCCGGCCCTGGTCAACGATGAAATTTTGTCTGCCATCTACCAAGATTGGTTCGAGGAGACGCTCAATGACCCAAAATAAACTCAATTCACCCGGATACGACATCCCAGAAGAACTGCAAAACGCCGTATCCATCACCACGCTCGACCGAATTTACAACTTCGGACGGCGTTCGTCACTCTGGCCGATGATGTTCGGCCTGGCCTGCTGCGCCATCGAAATGATTGCCGGGCAAGCCTCGCGCTACGACATGGCCCGCTTCGGCATGGAAGTCATGCGCCCCAGCCCGCGCCAATGCGATGTGATGATTATTGCCGGAACCGTCACCAAGAAAATGCTGCCTGCCATCGTGCGCCTGTACAACCAAATGGCCGAGCCGAAATACGTCGTCTCGATGGGCGCGTGCGCTTCAGGCGGCGGCCCATTCAAGGAGGGTTACAACGTGGTTGCAGGCATCGACCAATATCTGCCGGTGGATGTCTATGTTCCCGGCTGCCCGCCCACCCCACAGGCCCTAATTTACGGCATGATTAAACTTCAGGAAAAAATTGACAAGCAATCCATCAAAACGGTGCGCTGGTACCAAAAAGGCCCCGACAGCGTCGAAGTGCCGATTCCCATGCTTGGGCCCGACCTGATTGACCCGCGCCGCATCCCGGATATCAAAGCCAAAGCCGCTGAACTGGCGGCCAATCCTCCCGCCCCGGCGGAAGAAAGTGACGCATAGGAGACCGACATGACAACTCCCGCTCCTGCTGAAACCCTCGACCCCGCCGCCATTGCCACGCAAACCCTGGTCGAAAAATTCTCCGACGCAGTCGTGCTCGACGAGCGCCCCGGCTATTCAGGCTGCATCATTGCCGCAGAAAAACTGGTCGAGGTTGCCACTCTCATCCGCGACGAATTGGGCTACGACCTGCTCTCCTCCGTCACCGGCGTCGATTACATCGAAGAAGAAATGATGGAAGTGGTCTATCACGCCTACAAGACTACTGGCGGCCCGGCGCTGGTCTTCAAAGTCCAGGCCGCGCGCGTCGACCCGGTCGTCGTCCCCTCCCTGATTTCGGTCTGGCACGGGGCCGATTTCCAGGAACGCGAAATCTGGGACCTTTACGGCATCCGCTTCGAGGGCCATCCCGACCTGCGCCGCATCCTGATGTGGGAGGGCTTCGAGGGTCACCCCATGCGCAAGGACTGGAAGGAAGCCTTCTACGATGACGAGGTCAAACCGTTCAAATCGCGCTGGCCGGGAGGCAAGCACGTTTACGCCGAAGACCGCACCCCTTATGGCGACAATGTCAGTTTCAAGCCCGGATTCGACCCCGAAAAATGGAATCCGACCGACCCCGAAGAAGCCCTGTACGCTTCACTGCGCAAATACAAGACCGAGGTCATTGACGGCATCCCCACTGACCATGTTTTGGTCAACATGGGGCCGCAGCATCCTTCCACGCACGGCGTCTTCCGCGCAGTGGTCCTGCTGGACGGTGAAAAAATTGTCAGCCTGAAGCCGGTTATGGGCTACCTGCACCGCAACCATGAGAAAATCGGCGAGCGCAACTCCTGGCTGCAAAACATGCCCTACACAGACCGCCTGGATTACTTCAATTCGATGACCAACAACTGGGGCTACGCCCTGGCCGTCGAAAAATTGATGGGCATCGAAGTAGCCGAGCGCGCTGAGTACATCCGCGTCATCATGGCCGAGTTAAGCCGCATCCAGAACCACTTCATCCTGATTGGCATGTTGATGAACGACCTGGGGTCGTACTTCACCACCGCCCTGTACGCCTTCGAGGAACGCGAACTCATCCTGGATATCTTCGAAACCGTCGCCGGTTCGCGCATGATGTGCAACTATCACCGTTTCGGCGGCGTGGTGCGCGACATTCCCGAAGACGTGATAAAGAAAATTCACGGCCTGGTATATGACCGTCTGCCCGCCAAAATCGACGAGTTCGACCGCCTGCTAACTGAGAACGAAATCTTTGTCTCGCGCCTGAAAAATGTCGGCGTGCTGACTCCCGAACAGGCTGTCAACACCTCGATGACCGGCCCCATGCTGCGGGCTTCGGGCATCCCCTACGACATCCGCCGCGCAGACCCGTACGGCGTCTACGACCGTTTCGATTTCAACGTGGCCGTTCGCTATAACGGCGATATGTTCGACCGCTACATGATTCGCATCGACGAAATGCGCGAGTCGCTCAAAATCCTGGAACAGGCCCTCAAGCAAATCCCCGAAGGACCGGTAATGAGCGTCAAACCGTCCTATATCACCAGGGTGCCGCCCGGCGAATCTTATGGGCGGGTGGAAGCGCCCAAAGGTGAGTTAGGCTTCTATGTAGTCTCGAACGGAAAGCCCAACCCGTACCGTTATCACGTGCGCGCCACCTCGTTCATCAACCTGACCTCGCTCGAGATGACCTGCGTAAACGAAAAAATCGCCGACTTTGTTGCCATGCTGGGCGCGGTCGACATCGTACTCGGTGAAATTGACCGGTAGAAGGGAACAAAATCATGGAAACTTACGGAAAAGGCATCCTCAAAGGCCTGATGGTGACGTTGGCGCGCTTTGTCAACACCTACCTGGACGATATCAAATGGTGGGGCAAGCGTTACTACACCCCAGAAGGTCTGGCCCATCGCTCCAGCAAAGACGCGCGCGGCGTTTTTACGGTGCAATACCCGGAAGAAAAAATGCCGGTGCCGGAAGAATTTCGCGTCAACCCCTTCCTGGTCTATGACGAGGGCGAAAACGGCGAGAAAGACATCCGTTGCACGGCTTGCGGCATTTGCGCCAAGGCCTGTCCGCCGCAGTGCATCTGGATTGTGCAAGATAACGACCCCGAAACAGGCAAGCCGGTCAAAAAACCCACCGAGTTCTATATTGATTTCGATATCTGTATGAACTGCGGTTTCTGCGCCGAGTACTGCCCCTTCGAGGCCATCAAGATGGACCACGATTATGAAATTGCCTCCTATGGGCGCAACCTGGCTGATATTAACGACCTTCTCAAGCCTGCCAGTTACTACGCCCAAATCCGCCCGCTGAATTACGCCCGCGAAGAAGCAGTCAAAGCCGAAAAAGCCGCGGCCAAAGCCAAAGCTCAGGCAAAAGCCCAAGCCCAAGCCGAAGATTAGGCGGCGTTATCCATCAACAAACGGCCTCCCAGGTTGCCGGAGGCCGTTTTGATTCCAGGTCAAGAAAGACCAGCCGCAAAGCGATGAGAATTTTTGGGTTCTTTAGGAATTCCCGTGATAAGCCCCCGCATTTTGGGGCAAATATCAGAGAGCCAATTTTTGTTCTGTGATACTTTGCCCTGCGTTAACCGTATACTTAACCGTTCGGAACAATTTCTATTGTATAATCAGGATGGCCTTGAGTATGAGGAGGCAAAATTATGGAATTCTTGCATGACCCAAATGTTGCGTACACCCTGCTCGTCACAGGGATTCTGCTGGGGTTGCTGGCCCTGGTCACCCCCGGAACCGGCGCACTGGAAATTGGCGCGCTGTTCGCCTTTACAATTGCCGCCTATGGCGCATATAACCTGGAAATCAATCCCTGGGCTCTTGTCGTTTTGGTGCTTGCCCTGGTTCCTTTCCTGTATTCACTGCGGCTGCCAAAGTGGCGCATGGCCCTGCTCGGCGCAACCGTCCTGCTCGTCGTCGTCGGCTCGGTCTTCATGTTTGTCGGCGAAAATGGCTGGCCGGCGGTCAACCCGATTGTGGCGACGGTCGTCTCACTCATGTACGGCGGCTTTCTCTACTTTGCCATCGACCGTTCCATTGCCGCCATGCAAGCCCGCCCCACCCACGACCTGAACGCTTTGGTTGGACAAATTGGGGAAGCCAAAACCAAAGTCCACGACAACGGTTCGGTACAGATAGCCGGGGAACTCTGGTCGGCCCGCAGCGAGCGAGCGATTCCGGTCGGCACTACTATTCGCGTGGTTAAGCGGGAGGGCTTCGTCCTTCTCGTTGAAAAACATTCCTGAACAACACAACACATATAAAGGAGAACCTGATTATGGAAGGTGCATTTTTCATCCTGTGTCTCATCGGTGGTGCGGTGCTTTTGCTGGTTATCTTCCTGGCAAATGCCATCCGCATTATTCCCGAATATCAACGGCTGGTTGTCTTCCGCCTCGGTCGCTGTATTGGCAGCAAAGGCCCCGGCCTGATTATCCTCATCCCGGTTATCGACCGCGGCGTGCGCGTTGACTTGCGCGAACAAGTGCGTGACATCCCGCACCAGACCTCGATTACCAAAGACAACGCCAGCATCGCCGTAGACTTCATCTGGTACTACAAAGTGCTCGACCCGATGGAAAGCGTACTCGCAGTTGGCAACTTTGAAGCCGCCGCCCAGGGTATGGCGACCACCACCCTGCGTGCCGTCGTCGGCGGTCTGCCCCTCGACGATGTGCTCTCGGAACGTGAACACATCAACAACATGCTGCGCACCCGTCTCGATGAAGTCACAGAACGCTGGGGCGTCAAAGTCACCAACGTTGAAATCCGCGAAATTATCCCGCCGCGCGAAATTCTGGAATCGATGAACCGCCAGATGTCTGCCGAGCGTGTCCGCCGTGCCGTCGTGACCGAATCGACTGGTCAGCGTGAAGCCGCCATCAACGTGGCCGAAGGTGAAAAACAGGCCGCCATCCTGCGGGCGCAAGGTCAGCGTGAATCGGCCATCCTGGAAGCCCAGGGTGAACGTGAAGCCCAACTGCTGCGCGCCGAAGGTTTCGCCGACGCGCTGGCGAAAATTTACACTGTTGCCCAGACCGTCGACCCGAAGACCATGACCCTGCAATACTTCGAAACCCTCAAAGAACTGGGGGCCAGCCCGTCCACCAAGTACATCTTCCCGATGGAATTTACCTCCATGCTCGATAACTTCCTCGGCAAGAGCAAGTAAAATCTCAATAACTATTCTGCAACTTTGCGTTGTACAATAACCATAAGGTAAAATAGAGCCTCCCCAAGTGGGAGGCTCTATTTTTCAAGATGACCAAAATCATTCCCGCCTCCATCCTCGACCTGGGCGCTTTGCGCCATCTCGAACAGGCCTGCTTTCCGAAAGACGCCTGGCCCTTGCTCGACTTAATTGCCGTGCTGACCTTTGGCGGCGTGGTGCGTCTCAAAGCCGTCGAAAACGACCAGATGATTGGCTTCATCGCCGGAGACCCGCGTCCGCGCGAGGGGCTGGCCTGGATTGCCACCATCGGGGTGCTGCCCGACCATCGCGGCAGGGGCATTGGCCGCACCCTGTTGAAAGCCTGCGAAAGCCGCCTGCCGCAGCCACGCATCCGGTTGAGCGTGCGCCCGAGCAACCACGAAGCCATCCGCATGTACCAGAACGCCGGGTATCGCTCGGTTGACCAGTGGCAGAATTATTATGACGATGGCGAAGACGCCCTGGTCATGGAAAAACAAGTGGCACAGGTTCTCTGATATTTGCCATAAAAAGAAGGCCACATTTTGGGGACTTATCACGGGAACTCTCAAAGTGCCGTGACGCAAACATTACAGTAGCCCAGGCGAGGCGGTTATAATTCACTTATGCAACCAGAAACAACCCTCACACGGCCCGTTTGGATTGGCACCCAACAGGCCTTCAACATGCTCATCAAAGAACTCAAAAAGCAAACCCGCATCGCGGTCGATACCGAAGCCAATTCGCTGTACGCCTATCACGAACGGGTTTGCCTGATTCAATTCTCCACCAGCGACACCGATTACCTGCTCGACCCGCTCGCTCTAGCCAACCTTTCAGCCCTCGAAGAAATTTTCGCCAATCCGAAAATCGAAAAAGTCTTTCATGCCGTAGATTACGACGTGTACGGCCTGAACCGCGATTTTGGCTTCAGCATTCACAACCTGTTCGACACCATGATTGCCGCCCGCACTCTGGGCTACAAATCACTCGGACTGGGCAACCTGCTCAAAGAAAAATTCAACATCGAACTGGACAAACGCTTCCAGAAGGCGAACTGGGGAGAACGCCCGCTGCCTGAAGAGCTGGTCGATTATGCCCGGCTGGATACCCGCTACCTGCTGGCCCTGCGCGACGAACTGGAAAGTGAACTGCGCCAGCAGGGACGCTGGGAACTGGCCCACGAGGATTTCGTCCGCGCCAGCCAGGTCAACGGACACAACGGCGACCCGCGCGAACGCTGGCAGCGCGTCAGCGGCGTGCAAGACCTGACTCGCCGCCAGCAAACCATCCTGCATGAACTGTGCCTGGCGCGTGAACGCCTGGCCCAAAAACTCGACCGCCCGCTCTTCAAGGTCATCAGCGACAGGCACCTGCTCGCTCTGGCCCAAAACGCGCCCCAAAAGATAGCCGAACTCAAAGACAGCGGACTCTCAGAACGCCAGGTTCACCGGGTCGGTAGAATCATGCTCGAAGCCGTCCAGCGCGGCAAAAGCGCCCCCTTGGTACGCGCCGCCGAATCCGAGCGCATGCCCGATGCTGTGATGAAACGCCTGCAACAGTTAAAAACCTGGCGCAAGGAAGCCGCCGCGGAATTGAAAGTCGAATCCGACGTCATCCTGCCGCGCATCACCATGCAGGCCATCGCCGAGCAAAACCCGCCAGACAGCGCGGCTCTGGCCGCAATCATGCGCGAATCACCCTGGCGGCTGGCCCACTACGGGGAAGGCATCCTGAACGCGCTACACAACCGAAAAAACAAGGAGGCCAAAAAATGAAAATCCGTTTTCACGGCGCGGCCCAAACAGTCACCGGCTCAATGTATTTACTGGAAGTCAACGGCAGCCAAATTCTGCTCGAATGCGGCCTGTACCAGGGACGCCGCCAGGAAACCTACAAGCGCAACCTGAATTTCCCGTTTGACCCCGCCAGCGTAGACGCGGTCATCCTTTCGCACGCCCATATCGACCACTCCGGCAACCTGCCCAATCTGGTGCGGCGCGGCTTTGCAGGCAGCATCTACGCCACCCC
>JAWOIR010000202.1:0-8715 GCA_046484545.1 Anaerolineales bacterium | reverse complement strand
TGGTGTCATCGGCGATGCTTTTGCTGCCTATGACACCGTCCCGTTTGGGCTGGTGGAGGCGGATTTTATCGAATATGCCATGAATCAGTTCAGCAAACGCGCCGAACGCCTCGAAAAAGCGCACGGCGCAAGCCTGGATGAAATCAATCGTGTGACGAAGGCTGTTATCGAGAGCGGTGATTCGTAGTTTTTGAGATACTACCGTGAAATTGCCTATGGGCGGCCTAAGCCGCCCATAGGCAATTTCACGAGATTCCCCTTCCAATCTGGATAGGATACCCTTCAATATGGACGAAGCACAACGCCAAAAACTCAAAAAACAATTGGATAATCTTGCCTCCCCGTTGGAAATATTCACAACTGACACTCATGACCTGTCGGAATTGTTCAATCTTGTTCAGCAGGCGCTCGACAACCCCAACCTGAATCCCGAACAAATTTCTGAAAATATTGCCTCGGCGGCTGAATCGCTGCAGGAATCACTGCCCGACCTTTCGGGGCTGGCCGATGTCTCCGAAGCCGCCCAATCCCTGCTCGGGTTGGCGGGCGAACTACTCTCCGGCCTTGCCGACGGGTAGGAGAATCATGGCCCTGAAATTGCAAGACGTTCTGCCGGTTGTTCTCTCGGTGCTGATTATCGTTCTCGTGGCGGTTTTCGAGAAGCAGAGCAAACTCTTCGCCGCCATCACCGCCACCATGCCGCTGACCATCCCCCTGGCCTTGTGGATTGTGTACTCGTCCTCGGGTGGGGACAAGGCCGCCGTGACCAACTTTACCCAGAGCCTGGCCCTCAGCCTGTTGCCGACCCTGGGCTTTGCCGTCGCCATCTGGCTGGCGGCCCGTTCCGGGATGAAACTCGTCCCGATTTTGCTAACCGGGTACGCCGTCTGGGGGTTGGGAGCCGGGTTGCTGGTGATACTGCGGCGCTGGCTGGGGTTGGGTTGAAGTTCTCCCCTTATAAAGTGCGGTAATCTCCCTCATGTCACTCGGGCTAATTCTCCGGCCTATCCTCCACCAGAATCATGACTTTGTACGACTCGGCATAATCCATCCCGTGTTCCTGGCCCACTTCGGTGGCCCACTCGCGGACAACCTTCTCCATCTCACCCCACTCGCCGACCTGTGAAACGTGCTTTTTCAGCGCGGCGATTTTTTTATCCATAGTGGCTGAAATATCCACCCAGGTATCGGGCTTTTCCGAGCCGTGAATATAGACGCGCTTGACGTTGTGCGGCTCATACCCGGCTTCGAGCAGGTCGGTGAAAATTAGGCGCGTGCCGGCGGAAGGGAAACTGGCGTACAGGGCGGCCTGGGATGCGGCGCGATGGTCGGGGTGGTTGATGTATCCGCTACCGTAAAAGACCGCTTGCGGGTCGCCGGTCACGACCACGTCCGGTTTGTACTTGCGAATCAGGCGGGTCAGTTCCTTGCGCAGGGGGATGGTCGGCTCCAGTTCGCCGTCCGGGTAGCGCAGGAAGACGCTTTCACGGATTCCGAGTGTTTCGTTGGCCGATATCTGCTCCGCTTCGCGCAGTTGAGCCAGGGCCGGTTTATAGGTCTCGTCTTTATCCGCATCGTTGCAGCCCGCGTCGCCGCTGGTGATGGTGGCGGAGATAATCTCACAGCCTGCCGCCGCCCATTTGGCCAACGTCCCGCCGACAGTGAATTCCTGGTCGTCGGGGTGGGCGTGGATGGACATGGCAACTTTGGGGATAAATTCTTTTTCTGCGCTCATGGATTAATCCTGCCTCATCCAACGTTCGACGGCTTCGACAGGGTGTTCATGCTGGCGCATTTCGGCCAGCAGTTCTGCCGGTTGAGCAGCGATGGAGAGCATGGCCCGGTGTTCGTGGAAGATGAAGCCCTCGTCCACAGCCCGGTCAAGCATTTGGATAAGCAAATCGTAATAACCGCGGGTGTTGAGCAGGCCAATGGGTTTTTGGTGAATTCCGATTTGCCCCCAGGTGATGGTCTCGAAGAGTTCGTCGAAGGTGCCGAATCCGCCGGGCAGGGCGATATAGCCGTCGGAGAGTTCGTACATGCGGGCTTTGCGCTCGTGGATGGTGGCGGTCACTTCGAGGCGGGTCAGTCCGTAGTGGGCCAGGGCCGGGGTGTTCATGCTTTCGACAATGACGCCAAAGACTTCGCCGCCGGCCTCCAGCGTCCCATCGGCGACGGCGCCCATCACGCCGGTCTTGCCGCCGCCGTAGATTAATCGGATTCCGTTTTCAGCCAGGGCGCGCCCCATTTGACGGCCAGCCAGGTGAAAGTCCGCGTGCGCTGCGCGCGCCGAACCACAATAGACACAGATTGATTTCATGGGTCAGTCCTGTTGAATAGTTGGTGTGCTTTCTTCGTCAACCTTGAAAGGCCAGGCGAAGATGAGGATGATGCCGATAACGAGGATAAAAGTGACAGCCAGACCGCCTTCCGGGCCGAAGAGGCCGCCGGTCATCCAATCGGGGCCGGTTTCCATCAGTTTGAACAGACTGCCGCCGCCCATGCTGCCACCGCTGACTTCAAAACCGAAGATGTTGCCTTGAATCCAATTCCAGGAGGAGTGCAGGGCGCAAATACCCCAGAGTGAGCCTTCGCGCATGGCGTAGAAGGCGGCGAAGAATCCAAATAGGGTCAGGTTGACCAGGGCGATGGGGCTCAAGTTGGGGTTGAGTCCATGCAGGACGGCAAAAAAGAGCGAGGAGATGATGATGCCCACCCAGGGATGATAGCGCGCCGCCAGGACGGGCAGCATCCAGCCGCGTGTGAGCGCTTCCTCGGCTGCGCCCTGCACCAACCAGCCGAGTAGGATAATCAGTACGCCACCCAGCGCGCTCAGGCCGACCATAGACGGGTCGATGCTCCGGTCAATTTGTACAAATCCGAGCATGGCGAGCAAGACGATGGCAGCACTGAACATGAGCAGGCCGAGGACGAAGCCGCGCAGGTAGGTGAGGAGCGCGTTTTTTCTTTCAAATCCCAGGCTGGAGAAGGGTCGTTTTTCGGCGAAGCGCACCCACAGCCACAGGAGCAGGAAGATGCCCGAAAAACTGCTGATGAGAACAGCAGCCATCCACAGGCCGGAGAGCGTTGCGCTCATGGTTTCAGGCTGGTGGATGCCGGTTTCGGAAAAACCATACAGGAACATTTGGGCAATATAAACCGGGATGCCTCCCAATTGTGAAAAGAAGACAATGGCAACTCCCAGCACGATGACAATGAACATGTGCGGCAGGCGGCCCGTTTGTGCAAGGTAAAAGAGCCGGTTATTTTTTAGCCAGGGAAACATGAAGGCCTCCAAGAATTGATGAGTTCATGTCAATTTACCATACTTGGATGATTTTTGTGAAAAGAGAGATTGTGGTTCTCTGATATTTGCCGTAAAAGGGTATGCGCGTGCGTTTGCGGCGCGCCCATACCCTAAAATACGGGGGCTTATCGCCGGAATTCCTAAAGAGCCGAGATTGTTTTTACGTTTTGCGAGATTATGGGCCAATTATGTAAAAAATTTTTAATAATGTAAAAAAATCGCATTTATTGCTTATAATGAGAGTCTCTTTTCCGTTCACATATCATCAAACTTGCTTTGCAGCAAAGATGCGGATATTACCTCGTCGCCAACAATCCCGGTTTGTGATATGCTCTTTTACAAGGAGGTGAAGCGTCCAAATACTCGAGTTTTGTTTATATGTGTGACGTAATATCCAAAAACCAATCGGAGGAGAAAGAAAGATGAAACAAAAATTTCAGATTATGTTTGCTTTCCTGGTACTGTTGAGCCTCGTCCTGGCTGCTTGTGGGCCAGCCGATGCCCCTGCCCCGGCGGACCCCGCTGCTCCGGCAGAACCTGCCGCACCGGCCGCGCCTAAAACCCTGACAATTGCTTCTGGTACTGACATCGAGAACATGAATATCCACCTGGTGACTTCATCGCCCTCGTATTCTGTGCTCGAGCATATCTACGAATCTCTGTTCACGATGACCGAAGAAGGTGTCTTGCAGCCGCTGCTGGCCGAAAGCCTGACCTCGACCGGGGACAACACCTATGAACTAAAGCTGCGTCAGGGCGTCACCTTTACCGATGGCACGCCTTTCAATGCAGATGCTGTTGTTGCCAACCTGGCCTGGGTTCAGAATCCCGATAACGGGGCTCCCTTCGCCTTCCTCATCAGCCAACTGGTGGAATACAGCGTTGTTGATGACTATACCCTGACCCTGGTTACGAGCCAACCTTTTGCCCCGCTGCCTGCACATCTCTCGCACGGCGCGCTGGCGATGATTAGCCCGGCCGCACTGGAACAGGGTGTTGATTTCCTGTCTGAAAACGCAGTGGGTACCGGTCCCTATCTTCTGCAATCATGGGCCCGCGACGAAGCCCTTACCCTGGCTCGCAACCCCGACTACTGGGGTGATGCGCCCAATATTGACACCGTTGTGTTCAAGGTTGTCAAGGAAGACGGTGCCCGCATCATTGAACTCGAATCCGGAACGGTGGATGTGGCTGTGCGTGTTCCCCCGGCTGAAATCCCGCGCTTGCAAGCCAATCCGGATATCGATGTCGTCATTACCCCTGGCCTGCGCACCATCTACATCTTCTTCAATGTGACCGAAGAGCCCTTCACCGATGTGCGCGTTCGCCAGGCTGTGAACTATGCCGTTGATAAGCAGGCCATTGTCAGCAGCCTGTTCAATGACGCCGCCCTGGTCAGCAGCGCGCCGTTTGCGCCGCCCATCTTCGGCTATGCCCAACAGCCGGTCTATGAGCGCGATGTCCAAAAGGCCAAGGACCTGCTGGCTGAAGCGGGTGTGGAACCCGGAACCAAGGTCTCGATGTACCACCCGACTGGCCGCTACGTTCAGGATGCCCTGGTTGCCGATGCTGTTCGCTCTTCCTTGATGGAAATCGGTCTCGAGGTTGAACTCAAGACCCTTGAATGGCCACAGTACGTGCCGACCGTCCGCAAGACCAAGGAAGAAGGCAACGATGTCCAGTTTGCCATGCTTGGTTGGGGCGTTCCCACGGTGGATGCCGATTACGCGCTTTGGGCGCTGTTCCACTCGTCTGAGGCCCCTCCTGGATTCAACGGTGCGTTCTACAACAATCCTGAAGTAGACGCCCTGCTCGAAACAGGCCGAACGACCCTGGACCCCGCCCAGCGCCAGGCCGCTTACAGCCAAGCCATCGAAATCATTTGGGAGGATGCTCCTTGGCTGTTCCTGTACAGCGAAATCCAAGTGACGGCTGTCCGCAAGGGCGTGACCGGCTTCATTGTCCATCCGGACGAGAGCCTGATTGCCCAGTTCGCGGATAAAGAGTAATTCGTTTCTAACTGTATGTGGAGACGGGACAAACGTCCCGTCTCCATTCACTATCCCACCTAAAAATAAATGACAACATATATTCTGCGCCGTTTGTTGTTGGCCATCCCTGTGCTGATAGGCGTTTCTTTCCTGGTCTTTTGGAGCATTCGCATGATTCCCGGCGACCCTGCAGTTGCCATTGCCGGGGAACTTGCAACGCCAGAACTGATTGCCAAAGTCCGTGAGGATATGGGCCTGAACCAGCCTATTCTTGTTCAATACTCACGTTATCTGTGGCGAACTTTGCAGGGAGACATGGGGCGGTCCGTCAAAAGCAATTTGCCGGTGGCAAAGGAAGTCACAGACCGGCTCCCCAGAACATTGCAACTGGCGTTCACAGCCCTCGTGTTGTCTGCTGTGATTGGCATTCCCATCGGAATTTTTTCCGCCACAAAACCCAATTCATGGTTTGATGGCGGCAGCATGACCTTTGCCCTGCTGGGGGTTTCCATGCCCATTTTCTGGCTGGGGTTGATGCTGATGATTCTTTTTGCTGTTCTTATACCCAAATGGTTTGGTTTGTCTGGGCCTTTGCTGCCGCCAACTGGCAGCGGCACATGGCAGCATTTGGTTATGCCTTCGATTGCGCTGGCGGCCAACTCAATGGCCATCCAGGCGCGCATGACCCGCGCCGCCATGCTTGAAGTTTTGCGCCAGGATTATGTTCGCACGGCACGCGCCAAAGGATTGCGCGAGCGTCTGGTCATCTATCGCCATGCCCTGCGCAATGCCCTGCTGCCAATTGTCACTATTGTTGGTTTGCAGTTTGGCACCCTGATCGGCGGCGCTGTCTTGACTGAAACAGTCTTTGCCTGGCCCGGAATCGGTCGATTGCTGGTGGATGCAATTGGCTTTCGCGATTACCCCGTTATCCAGGCGACGGTGATTGTGATTGCCGCCGGTTTTGTCCTGACCAATCTCATCGTTGATATTTTGTATGCGTATCTCGACCCTCGCATTCGATACAACTAGGCGCATCGTATGGTAAATACATTTTTCACTGGTTTGCAAAATTCATCCAACATTGCCTTTTTCTGGATTTCACCCTTGCGCCGCCTGATGCGCAACCCAATGGCGATGATTGGATTGTTCATTGTCCTGCTTTTTGTTTTTATCGCCCTGGCCGCTGACTGGATTTCCCCGCATAATTATGATTTGGCAAATTTCACGATGGCGCGGCAGGGGCCAAGCGCGGAACACTGGCTTGGCAACGATGAACTTGGGCGCGATATGCTCTCCCGCTTGTTCCACGGCGCGCGTATTTCATTGGTCATCGGATTGATGTCTGTGGCAATTGGGATAACGGTTGGCACTTTCCTGGGAATTATTTCAGGCTATTTTGGCGGCCTGACCGACCTGATTGTCATGCGCTTGATTGACATCATGCTGGCTTTCCCAAGCATTTTGCTGGCGATTATGATGGTGGCTTTCCTGGGGCCAAGTTTGCAAAATGCAATGATTGCCATTGGTGTGCTATCTATCCCAACTTATGCCCGTTTGGTGCGTGGTTCCACCCTGTCTTACAAGGAAGAAGTTTTTATCGAAGCGGCCAGGGCCTTGGGCAGTAATCATGTGATGATTATCCTGCGCCATATCCTGCCGAATGTGCTTGCGCCAATTATCGTCCAGTCCACGCTCCAGGTGGCGGCGGCCATCCAGGCTGCGGCGGCGCTCGGTTTTCTCGGTTTGGGCGCGCCCCCCGACGTGCCGGAGTGGGGCAATATGCTCCAAAAGGGACGCACCTACATTTTTTCCGCGCCGCATATTGTTGTGTTTCCTGGCCTGGCAACCATGCTAGTGGTGCTCGGATTCAGCCTGCTCGGCGACGGCTTGCGCGACGCGCTCGACCCGCGCCTGAAGTAAGCAAAATCAAATCCAACAGACAAAAAACGCCAGGAGAAAATCCCTGGCGTTTTCGATTCACAGACAATCCTTTTATCCAGAAATCCGCTTTTCAATCCAGTCTTCAATATCGGCCAGCACCTGAGCGCGGCCCGGCTCGTTCATGACTTCGTGATAAAAGCCCTCATATAGTTTGAATGTCTTGTCTTGTGAAGCCGCCTGCTCATACAGCATCTTTGCCCCGCCAGGGTCAACCAGCCGATCGGCTGTGCCTTGCAAAATCAACAACGGCAGGCGGATGGTGCTTATCTCGCGGGTGACGCGCTGCATCGCGCTAAGCATCTCTACCGCCAGTCGGGCGGTCACTTTGCCGTTATAGACCAGCGGGTCATTGATGTAGGCATCCACCACTGCCGGGTCGCTGCAAATCTCAGTTGCATCCAGGGCGGCTATTCCCATTTTGGGCGCAAGCGTCGAGAACAACCTGCTTGCCAGTATTGTCGCCTGGGAAATGCTGTCCGAGACCTTAATCCCCGGGGCTGAGATGACCGCCCCTGCCAGCTCATCCTGGTGGTCGAGCAGGTAGGCGCAGCCAATCAGCCCGCCCATACTGTGCCCGACCAGGAAAATCGGTTTATCCGGCTGGGCGGCGCGGATTTGGTCGAAATACATCTTTAGCGTATCGGTAAAATCGGCAAAACGCTCGACAAAAACGCGCGTGCCATCCGAGTTGCCGTGCCCGAAATGGTCAAGGCCGTAAACCGCATAACCCCGCGGCACAACCTGGTTTACCAGGTTCATGTAACGTCCGCTGTGCTCACCGAGGCCATGAGCCACCAGCAACACAGCCTTGACCTCCCCATCTGGCAGCCAGGACTGGTAGAAAATCTGCGCCCCACGCGCGCCCTCAAATTTACCCTGTTCATGTTTCATCTTCGCGCTCCTTGAATATCTCGATTATATCGCCAATAGCGCATCACGCACACGCCGGGCATTCTCGACCGCGCTGGGGTGGTCGCCATGCAGGCAGAGCGTATCCGGTATGACAATTTTTTTGCCAAAGCGAATGCCATCGCGCGCCAGGCGGACAGCGTTGGCCGCAATTTCAGCAGGATTTTCGAGTACCGCCCCCGGCAGGTGACGGGACATGAGCGTGCCATCGGGATTGTAACCTCTATCGGGGAAGGCCTCGCCCGCCACCTTCAGGCCGACTCCGCGCCCCGCTTCGAGCAACCCGCTGCCGGCCAACCCGACCAGAATCAAATCTACGCTGAAGCGTTTGACTGCCCTGGTAACGGCTTCCGCTAAAGCGGCATCTTTCGCCGCCTGGTTATACAACGCCCCGTGGGGTTTGACGTGAACCAATTCGGCCCCCTCGGTGCGGACAAATCCCGCCAATGCTCCAATTTGATATAGCACGAGCGCCTCTGTCTCCGCCGGGGAGATGTTCATCTCACGCCGTCCGAATCCCTGCAAATCGGGCCAGCCAGGATGCGCGCCAATCGCCACGCCGTG
>JAWOIR010000144.1:0-11532 GCA_046484545.1 Anaerolineales bacterium | reverse complement strand
TCACGAACGCGCTTAATTAATTCAATATCGATATCGCTCAAGGACGGGTTGATGTTATCGCCTCGCCCTTCGGCATAGGGGCGTTCGCCAACCACCACAATCGCCATATCGGCCTTGCGGTCATCATCGAATTTGCCAAAACGGTTGAAGCGAACTTCACCGGCAGCAGTCGCCTCGATGGCCTGCAAAATGGTCGTGCCGGGGGTGATGTTGCCCGACTTGCCCTGCCATTCGATGGTCCAACCACCGCACTGGATGCCAATATCGTCGGCAATCGCCCCGGCCACATACACCAGCCCGGCGTCCCTGGCAATCGGCAGAGCGGCATTGTCATTCTTGAGCAGAACCAGCGACTTAGCCACCGCTTCGCGCGCCAGTTCACGGTTCACGTCCGAACCGACGGCGTCGAAATAGGCCGGGTCGGCAAAGGGCTTTTCAAACAACCCTAACTTAAATTTCACCGTCAGGATGCGCAGCACAGCATCGTCAATGCGCTCCACCGGCACGTCGCCCGCCTCGACCGCCTGGGTCAGGGTGGTGATATAGCGCATATAGCCCTGCGGAACCATGTTCATGTCGATACCGGCGTTGATGGCGGTTACCACCGCGTCGTAATAGTTGCCGTCAATCTGGTCAATCGCGCCCCAGTCAGAAACAATAAAGCCCTCGAAGCCCAACTCGCCTTTGAGCACATCGGTAATCAAGTACTTGTGTCCGTGCAGTTTGACGCCGTTCCAGCTGCTGTAAGAAATCATCATGCTCTGCGCCCCGGCATCGACAGCGGCCTGATAAGGAGGCAGGAAGAGTTCGCGCAGGGTGGCCTCGTCCATCTGGGTGTCTCCCTGGTCGAGTTTCCAATTTTCGGTTTTGGATGTTCCCCAGGTCGTGCCGCCATCGCCGATGTAATGTTTGGGCGTCGCCAGGACGAAAAGCGAATCGCCCTCCCCCGCGGCCTGTAAACCGTTTTGGTAGGCGATTCCCAGCCGGGTGACCAGTTCGGTATCTTCGCCAAAGGCTTCGTAAGTGCGCCCCCAGCGGATATCCCGCACGACGGCCAGCACCGGCGCGAAATTCCACGGGATGCCGGTCGCCAGCATTTCCTCGGCAGTGGCGCGGGCGATTTTTTCGACCAGTTCGGGGTCATCTGCCGCACCCAGGCCGATGTTGTGCGGGAAGATGGTCGCGCCCTTCAGGTTGTTATGCCCGTGGACGGCGTCCACGCCATAGATGAGCGGAATGCCAAGCGGCGTTTCCAGCGCTGCAGCCTGGAATCCGTCCACCATCGAAATCCAGCCTTCGGTGGTGTTGTTTCCCGAAGGATATCCGCCACCGCCGCTTAAAATCGAGCCGATGTAATAGCGGGCGACATCGTCGGGGCGAATGCTGTTCTTCTCCACCTGGGTCATCTGGCCGAGCTTCTCTTCCAGGCTCATACGCGCAAGCAAATCAAGCGCGCGTGCTTCAGCCGGCAGGGATGAATCCAGGTAGGCGGGGAGTTCTTCTTCCTGCGGCTCGGCTGGCGCTTCGGTTGGCGCTTGCGTGGGGGTCGGTATATCAAGAGTTGGGGTTTCAGATGCCAGAGTCGGTTGGCAGGCGGATAAAATCAAAATTGGGACAAGCAGCAGCAAAAAAAGTTTGTTTTTCATAATTTAAATCTGAACCTTACTAAAAAAAGGACTCCCCATACCCGAGGCAAAGCGCTTTCACGATGTTTCATCAGGTACAGGGAGCCCAACCAAAAAGGAGAAGACTATTTTTCGACGCCGGTAACCACGATACCTTGCATGAAGACACGCTGAGCCAGGAAGAAGACAATGATCGGGATGACTGCCGAGAGCAGCGAAGCCGCCTGGATAAGGTTGGTGGACTGCGAGTACAGGTTGTTGAAAGCCGTCAGACCAACCGTAATCGGGAATTTTTCGGGATTGCCCGTCAGGTAAATCAGCGGCCCGAAAAAATCGTTCCAGGCATAGAAGAAATGGAACAGGCCGACAGCCGTCAGGGCAGGAACGGATTGCGGAATGATGATTGAGAAGAAAATCCTGAGCGGCCCGGCCCCGTCGAGCATGGCGGCTTCATCCAGTTCGCGCGGGATGCTCAAGAAGAACTGGCGCAGCAGGAAGACGTTGGTTCCCCAGGAGAAAAAGGCCGGAACGATAAGCGGCAGCCAGGTACCGACCCAACCCAATTTCAGAAAGACGAAATAGGTCGGGATGAGTGTTACCGCGCCCGGCAGAATGACCGTCGATATCATCAGCATGAAGAGAATGTTTTTGCCGGGAATGCGGAAGCGCGCAAAGCCGAAGGCCACAAATGCCGCAGAGAGCACCGCGCCAAAAGTGGTGATGGTGGCATACATGATTGTATTTCCCAGCAGTCGCGGAAACTTAATCGTATTCCATGCTTTTGGAAAATTCTGCCACTGTGGGTCTGGTGACCAGGCGCGTTCCAACTGCCGCCAGACACCCGGCCATTCAATCAGGCCGGCTTCGGGGTTTTCCGGGTCGACAAAAGAACTTTTCTCACGCCCTTTGACCACCAGGGCAAGTTCGCGGATTTCGCCATCTTCCATCGGCACAAAGTAAATTTCGTAACTCTTGCCTTCATAGACATACTGGCCTTCAGTGGCCGGCCACCAGGGCGCGCCTATTTTGGAGAACTGCGAATCTGTCTTGAGTGCCGTCACAATCCCATACACCATCGGGAGCATGAACAGGAACAAGACTGCCAGCGCCAGCCCGGTGATAGCCAATGTGGTGAAAAAGTTGCGCGCCTTTTTTGTTATCAAGGGTTTGCGAGGTTTCTGTTCAGTGTTCATTATTTTTCCTCCGCGGCATAATACACCCAATACTTGGCAGTGCCGAACAAAGCGATGGTCAATATCAGGGAGAAGATGAACATAAGCCAGGCCAGCGTGGCGCCATAGCCCATACTAAAAAATGAGAATGATTGCTTGTAGAAATAAACCATGTAGAAGCGGGTCATTCCTTCAGGGAAGCCGGTTCCCTGGTTCAGGACGAATGGGGCAAGAAAATATTGCAGCGAACCAATCACGCCCAACACCAACTGGTAAAAAATCACGGGCGTAATCAGCGGGAGAGTGATGCTCCACAGCCGTTGCAGCCAGTTTGCACCATCCATTTCAGCGGCTTCGTACATTTCAGTCGGTACGCCCTGCAGCCCGGCCAGGAAGATAATCATGGCATTGCCTACGCCCCATAGCCCAAACATGGTATAGGCATAATAGACCAGTTTCGGGTCTGCCAGCCAGCGCAAGCCTTGTGGGCCAACCGCGGTGATTCCCGTTACCCGCTCGATGAGAACATTAATCCAGCCGGTTTGTTCGTTGAGCACCCCGGCCCAAATCAGGACGACTGCCACGAGGGGAATCATGGTCGGCATGTAAAACAGGGTGCGGAATATGTTCTTTCCAAGTACATTCCTGGAATTCAGCAAAATCGCCAGGAAGAGCGAAAATCCAAGCCCGATGGGCAACGCAATGGCCGCAAAATGCAAGGTGCGCACAAATGAAAGCCCCACCTCTTTATCGACAAATAATGCCCGCTGCCAATTTGCAAAGCCGATAAAACGCGCCTGGTCTGGTACTGCCGGGTTGAAATCATATAGAGAAAAGCCAAACGAAGCAACCATCGGCAGGAAATAGAAAAGCACGAACCCGGCCAGGAATGGGGACAGGAAAAGCAGGCCCCAGCGGGCTTCCTTTTTCTGAAGATTGGTCATTGGAACCCTGGGCGCCTTGTTACGCTTAAACACAGTACTCAGCGACATTATCTACCTCCATAAAAAGTGGGGGGAAAAGCCCGCCTGGACTTGAAAGTCCAGGCGGGCCCGAGGAAAGACCTGCTTACGGAGTAGCTGCGTCGAAGATTGTTTGCAGGTCGACTAAGAGCTTGGCGGTTTCGGCTTCAAAATCCGCGCCGGGGGTGTTCGCCAGCAAGTTCCAGTATTCGTTGTATTTGTCAGTGGTTTCCTGGAAGGAGGGCATCCACGATTCGTGGTTGGGATTGTCGGCATAAGCCATGCTGTCCACGACCACGTCCCAGTTGATGTCCTTGCCGGGGAAGTTGGTTTCGCCGTAGGTGTCAAAGTAGTCACCCTGCAGGGACAAGCGGGCGGGCATACCACCATAGACATTCAGCAGTTTGGGGGCAACTTCAGCACTGAGCATGTAGGTCAGCACTTCAAAAGCCGCATCGTGATTCTTGCTGCCCTTGAGAATGCCGAAGGTGTCAGCGTGCATCTTGGAGGTCACAACGCCATTGTACGAAGGAGTCGCGGCCAGGTTCCAGTCCCAATCAGCGCCGCCGAGCGCCCAGGGAGCCACAAACCACATGTGCATGTGAATCATGCCCAGGTTGCCGGAGGAGAAGGGGCCACCGGGACCTTGCAGGAAGTCAGCACCACCGTAGGGGCCGTTCGGGATGAAGTAATCTTCCCACCAGCCCTTGTAGGTCCATTCCCAGGCAGACTTCCAGTCGGCAGGAATCTGGGCGGTGACGCCGTCATCAGCAACCAGCGAGCCGGAGCCGAAGAAGGTGCCGATACCGCGCGGGTCGGTCCACTGGTTCATGAAACCGAACTGCACGATTTGTTCGGGGTTGAAGTCTTCGCTGAGGGCGTCGTTACCATTGGCATCGACGGTCAGTTTCATGGCAACTTCGCGCAGGGTGTCCATGTTCCATTCTTTTGAAACGCCATTCTCATCCACGTAGGGCTGGCCGTATTCAGCGGGCGGGTAAGGCAGGCCGGCTTCGTCGAACAGGTCAGCATTGAACATGATGAAGGACGGGAAGATGGCGAACGGGATACCCAACTGGCCTTCTTCTTGGACCTGGTAGAACTCAACCAACGCCTCGTCGAAATCACTCAGGTCGTAGTTGTTTTTGTCGATGAAGGGCTGCAGGTCGAGCCAGGCGCCCTTGAAGCTGTCGCGGCCGCGAATGCCAACCGGGCCGACGATGTCGGGAGCGTTACCGGCAGCAATCTGGGTGGCGAGAGTGTCATAAGCGGCATCGTTGTCAACAATTTCCAGAACCAGTTCGATACCGTCCTGGGAAGCGTTGAATTCATCAACAACCGCTTGCTGACCGGCGAAGGTGCCTTCATCGGAACCAGCACCCAAACCAACGAACCAGCGAACGCGAACTTTTTCACCGGGCGCAGCAGGCTCGGCGGGCGCAGCAGGCGCACCAGGTTCAGCAGGCGCAGCGGGTTCGGCAGGGGTAGTGCCGCCGCCGCAGGCAGCCAGCAACATGCTCAAAGCGATGAGCAAAGACAGGAAAACAGTGAGTTTACGCATGATTTTCTTTCTCCTTAAAGTGAGTAAGTGGGCCGGCCCAATTGCCGGATTTACCAGATGGAGCAAATTACGTTAGTCTTTCGAGGGTAACCACCTCCTTTTATGCACGCAACGCACCACACGATTCACGAATCACCAACTCTACAGGCAAAACAATGTGGCGTTTATGCGAGCCAGGATTTTTGATAATATCAATCAAGGTTTCAACAGCCAACATACCCATCTGACGGGCAGGCTGGCGAATGGTGGTAAGCGGCGGTGTAACTCTTTCAGCATGGGGCATATCGTCATAGCCAACAACGGCAATATCATCGGGGACACGCATTCCTGCATCCTGCAAAGCATGCACCGCCCCTTCGGCCATGGTATCGCTGGAAACAAAAATTGCGGTCGGATTAGCAGACAACAAGCGTTTTGCAGCCGCATAACCACTGGCCTGGGTAAAATCGCCTTCCGCAACGAGTTCAGGGAGAAAAGCGATACTGCGTTCATCGAGCGCTTTTCGATAGCCCTGGAACCTGTCATAACCGGCAATCTCATTTTGTGGGCCTGAAATGGTAGCCACCCTCCTGTGCCCCAGGCGGATTAAGTGTGTCGTCGCTTCAAAACCACCGCCAACGTTATCGGCATCAATGTAATTGACATCAAACATAGGGTGACGCCCAAACAAAATGAAAGGCTTTTTGCTGTTCTGCAAATACTGAACGAGCGGGTCGTCCATCAGCATGGAAGAAACAATCACGCCATCAAGCAAGCCGCCATGCAAAATCTGGCGTATCATGCGGCGCTCATATTCCGGCTCGGCCAGCCACAACATGACAGAATATTCCCTGGCATTGCAGGCCAAAGACACATTTTGAATCAAATATGACAGGTAAGGGTCTGCAAAAATGGTTGAAACACCGGCAGGAATAACGAGGCCAAGCACATTGGTGCGTCCCGTTGCCAAACTGCGGGCGGCAATATTGGGCTGGAAGTTATTCTGCTGAATAACTTCCATAACCCGCATACGAGTCTGTTCCCTCACATTTGCATCGCCATTAATTACCCGCGATACTGTCGCGCGCGAGACTCCGGAGTGTTTGGCAATATCCTCAAGCGTTAGCGGCATGGCATTCCTTTGGGAGCGCTCTCATTCTGTTTGATTTTTTATGCCGCTTTCGGCGGCATAAACGGGTATGTAAGCTTCTTGGGGCTTTCCCTGATGGGAGCGCTCTCATAAATTATTATAATGATTTTGAACAAAGAGTCAATAGCCTTTTATATGACTTTTGTCACTATTCCACAATTACACTTGTTTAAGCAGGCTATCACGACAGGTCTCCGCGGACCCTTCCCCGCTTTATGGTTGAAATTTATCAGGAGGGACGTTGATGTTTATTTGATGTATCATCCAATCACCATCAACTTTTTCCAGAATTGCAGTAAAGTTGCCGCTAAAATCACCTGAATATTCGATAACACCATCAACGTTTGCAACTGTCCCTTGTGGCAATTTAGGATTTGTGTTTGCTGCAGAAGAAAGTTTCAAATTTCGCACTGACAGGCTTTGATACCCATCAAAAAGGACATAATTATTGCCCCCTATCATCTTTTGAACATCATCAACAGAAATTTCTCGCTGAACGCGGGGCGAAAACAGGGCATAAGCGTTTTCGATGTCCTGTGCTTCCATATTCTTCATGAAAGCGTCAAGAACTAACTCTACAGGTGCGCGCTCATTCATAACCGCACCAAAACCCGCACCTGAGATACCAATCAAAGCAATACAACAAAATGAACAAACACAGATTATAGAAATCGCCAAACCTGCAATAATCCAAAGATTCTTGTTTGACTCTTTTACCGGTGCAGGCGTAACCATCGGCCCGTTTATCGGGGATTCCATGGTTGGTTCAGGTGAAGATTCTTTAATTTCGTCCATGCCTTACTCCAGACTGTCTTGAGATTTGATCTCCCATCGCATATTTCCACATAACTATAACAACCCCCCCTTGTCCAGTCAACTGACATTTGTCACAAAAAACCCGCCCTCATTGACAAAAACCCCCTCCTCCTGTACCCTCAATCCATGCTCACCGAAGCGCAGGCAACCCTGGCCGCAAGGCCTCCGGACGCAAAAATCCTCCTGACCGGCCCGTCAGGCTGCGGCAAGACCACCGCTGCCGTCGCACGCGTGCTGGCCCTGGTCGAAAGCGGCGTCCCCGCCGATTCCATCCTGCTCGTCACCCCCCAGCGCGGACTGCAAAACCCCTACCTCGAAGCCATCGCTGCCCAGCCCTACGTCGGCGGCGAAGTCACCCCCGCCACCATGGGCGGACTGGCGCGCCGCATGGTCGATTTATTCTGGCCGCTGGCCGCCGAAAGCGCCGGGTTTGCTCACCCCGAACGCCCACCCATCTTCCTAACCCTCGAAACCGCCCAATACCACATGGCTCATCTTGTGCGCCCGCTCATTGAAGAGCAGGGCTACTTCGAGTCGCTCACCATTGACCGCAACCGCTTGTACTCCCAAATCATCGACAACCTCAACAAAGCCGCCGTGGTCGGCTTCCCGCCAGACCAAATCGGCGAACGCCTGGCCGCCGCCTGGAACGGCGACCCCGCCCAGCGCCGCGTCTACGCCGACGCCCAAGACTGCGCAAACCGCTTCCGCGCCTTCTGCCTCGAACACAACCTGCTCGACTTCTCGCTCCAATTCCAGATTTTTGCCGACGTTTTGTGGCCCCAACCCATCGTCCGCGACCTGTTGACGCGCTCCTACCGCCACCTGGTTTATGACAACCTCGAAGAAGAAGGCCCGCGCGCCCACGACCTGCTGGCCGAATGGCTGCCAGACTTCGACTCGGCCCTGCTCGTGCTGGACGAACACGGCGGATTCCGTCAATTCCTGGGCGCCGACCCGCTTTCGGCGGAACGCTTCGCCGCCCTGACCGACGACCTGCTGCGCTTCGAGATAAGTTTCACCCAGCCCGCGCCACTCATCGACCTCGAAACCGGGCTGCTGTACGCCCTCGGACGTGAAAACGCCCCCGCCCTGCCCCTCGACCCCGCCCCGTCCCCGGACGAAGAGCGTCCCTTCGATTTCATCATCTCGCGTTTCTACCCCGAACTGCTCGACCAAATTACTGTCCAGGTCATCGAACTGGTCGAAGCCGGAACCCCGCCCGCCGAAATCGCCATTCTCGCGCCCTACCTCTCCGATTCGCTCCGTTTTGCCATGATGAACCGCCTCGAAAGCGCCGGAATCCCCTCCCGCTCGCACCGTCCCTCGCGCTCCTTGCGCGACGAACCCGCCAGCCAGACCCTGCTGACCCTGGCCTGTCTGGCCCACCCCGATTGGGACATCCACCCCTCGCGCTTCGACATGACCTACGCCCTGACCCTGGCCCTCGATTGCGACCTCGTCCGCGCCCAACTGCTGACCGACATCACCTACCGCCAGCGCGACCTGCGCCTGACTTCCTTCGACGCCGTCCAGCCCGAAATGCAGGACCGCATCACCTTCTCGCTCGGCCTGCGCTACACCCAGTTCAAACAGTGGCTTCTGGCCTACCGCGACTCCGAGCCGCTGCCGCTCGACCACTTCCTGCGCAAATTATTCGGCGAACTGCTCTCCCAACCCGATTTCGGATTCCACCACAACCTCGACGCCGCCCGCGTGGCCGCCAGCCTGATTGAATCGGTGCGCAAATTCCGCCAATCGCTCGAAGGGCTGGACGATACCGACTCGCTCACGCTCGGCAGGGAATACTTCGCCATGCTGCAGGACGGTGTCATCGCCGCCCAATACCTTAAACCCTACGAAGAAAATCCCGAAGCCGTGCTGGTCGCCCCGGCCACCACCTTTATGCTCATGAACCGTCCGGTGGATGTCCAATTCTGGCTCGACGCCGGGGCCTCCGGCTGGAGCGAACGCCTGGCCCAACCGCTCACCCAGCCGCACGTCCTCTCGCGTCACTGGACGCCCGGACGCATCTGGAGCGACGCCGACGAGGCCGAAGCCGAAAACGAAGCCCTGACACGTCTCGTCACCGGCCTGCTGCGCCGCTGCCGCCACAAAATCTACCTCGGCCTGCCCGGACTGGGCGAATCCGGCTACGAACAGCGCGGCGCACTCCTGCGGGCTTTCCAAAAAGTTTTACAAGAAAATTATTCAACCTCATGAAATCTTTTGCCGTCCAATTTTTTATCCTCACGCGCAGCAGCTCAGGCCGGCGCAATATCTTAAGACTGCTGCGTTTTTTCGTCTATCTGACCATTCTTGTCACGATTTACAGCACAATATTTCATTACATCATGGAGTTCGAGGGCCGCTACTACAGTTGGGTCACCGGCTACTACTGGACGCTGACCGTCATGTCGACCCTCGGCTTTGGCGACATCACTTTTGAATCAGACATCGGGCGCATTTTTTCGAGCGTCGTGCTCTTGAGCGGAATCATTTTTCTGCTCGTGCTGCTCCCCTTCACCTTCCTCGAATTCTTCTACCTGCCCTTCCTAAAAGCCCGCTCCGAAGCCCGCGCGCCGCACGAACTGCACCCCAAAACCCATAACCACGTCATCCTGACTTCTTTTGACGATGTCACCCGCACCCTGATACGTAAACTCAAACAACGTGACGGACACCACTACGTCCTGCTTATCCCCAACTTGAACGAAGCCCTCAGCATGTACGAGGAGGGCTACCGCGTCATGGTCGGCGAATTGGACGACCCCGAAACCTATCGCAAAGCCCGCGCCGACCAGGCCGCCCTGGTCGCAACCAGCATCAACGACATCACCAACACCAACATCGCCTTCACCGTGCGCGAAGTCAGTGAAAATGTCCCGCTGCTCGCCACCGCAGATTCAGAAGAATCGGTCGATAACCTAGAGCTGGCCGGCTGCACCCACGTCCTGCTCCTGGCTGACATGATGGGCCGCGCCCTGTGCCGCCGCGTCAGCGGACGAGACCGCCGTGCTCACATCGTCGGCGAATACGGTCAACTGCGCATCGCCGAAGCCACCATCCGCAATACCCCGCTCGAAGGCAAAACCCTGCGCGAGAGCCGCCTGCGTCAGGATACCGGCATCACGGTACTGGGCGTATGGGAACACGGAGAATTTCACCCTGCCCGCGCCGACAGCAAAATCCAGACCGAATCAGTGCTGGTGCTGGCCGGCCTGGAAGAAGCCATCCAAAAATTCAACCAAACCTACACCCTGGAGGAAGACAACGACGGCCCGGTCATCATTATCGGCGGCGGACGGGTCGGACGCGCTGCTGCCCGCGCCCTGGCCGAACGCGGCCTGGACTATCGCATCATCGAGCAGGAACCCGAAGAGCAGGGCATTCTCGGCAAATACATCATCGGAAATGCCGCCGACCTGAAAGTCCTCGAAAAGGCCGGCATCCGCCGCAGCCGCAACGTCATCGTCACCACCCACGATGATGACAACAACATCTACCTGACCCTGTACTGCCGCCGCCTGCGCCCCGATATTCACATCATCAGCCGCGCCACCCGCCAGAACAACATCGCCACCCTCTACCGCGCCGGTGCTGATTTCGTCATGTCCTACGCCTCGCTCGGCGCCAACACCATCCTCAACCTGCTGGACAAAAGCAACGTCCTGATGATTTCCGAAGGCCTCGACATCATCCACATCAAAATGCCAAAAGCGCTGGTCGGTCAGAGTATCGCCGAAGCCCAGGTGCGCGAACAAACCGGCTGCACCATCATCGCCCTGCAGCGCGGCGAAGAAATCGACTTCAATCTCGACATCCAGGCTCCCCTGCCAGCCGGGGTCGAACTCGTCATGCTCGGCACCAGCAGCGCTGAAGAAAAGTTTCGCAAAATATTCAAAGCTAGGCTCTAAAATGCGCCGCAGGCTTCAGCCTGCGCGCTTGCGCAAACCGCCTGCCCCCTACGGGGCTTCTGCGCAAAAGGCGGCTTGCCAACCTGCATAACACAATGAACCCAATCCGCGCTTTCATGCGCTTCTTCTTCCACCACCTCTACCACAGCCTATCCTGGACTTATGACCTCGTCGCCGCCGTCGTCTCAGTTGGGCGCTGGCGCGATTGGGGACGAGCGACCCTGCCCCATTTAACCGGGACTCGCGTCCTCGAACTCGGATTCGGCCCCGGTCATCTCCATGTCGCGCTCGTCGAGGCCGGATTCCAGGCCATCGGCCTCGACGAAAGCCGACAGATGTGCCGCCAGGCT
>JAWOIR010000116.1:0-5713 GCA_046484545.1 Anaerolineales bacterium | reverse complement strand
CGCTGAGCGGGACGGCGGGTCCAGCCCAGGCGGGCAAAGCGGCCCATCATGACCACGTCCGTCACGCTGACGGGGAAACGCCAGTCGACATCCTCGCGCTGGGGCACGTAGGCGACGCAGTCCTTGTGGTGGCCGAGTGGCTCGCCGTGGATGAAAATTCGTCCGCCGCGCAGGGGCAGCAGGCCGACCAGCGCCTTGAACAGCGTCGATTTGCCCGCGCCGTTCGGCCCAACGACGGCCACCTGTCCGCCATGCGGAACCTGTACCGACAATTCGCGCAGGACGAGTTGGCCGTTGTAGCCAACACTGATTTTATCGAGTTCGAGCCGGGCCGGCTCCTGGGTTGCGGGGGGAAAGGTCATAATGTTCTTATTGGGCCGTGGGCGGGGTAAATTTCTCGCGCGCCGCGCGTTCGAAGGGTTTGCCAGGTTGCCAGGCCTAGGGGGTTGTCAAAACAAAGTTCTTCCGGGGGCAGGTCGCCGGTAAATACCGCGCCGTTGTCGAGCAGCAGCGAGACGCAATGGTCAGAATGGCCGGGGGTGTGGATGATTTCTCCGTCGATACCTATTTCGTGTAACAGTTTTCGGCTCTGCGCAAAGGAGATGACGATATTACCCTGCTCGGTGATTTCTGTGTAATTGTCTTCCGGCTTTGTCCAGGTTTTCATGGCCGGGATGGCTGAAATCTGTACGTCCAGCACGAGCAGGGGAATACCCTCGCGCTTCAAGTCTTCGCCAAGCCCGGCGTGGTCGATGTGATAATGGGTTGCAAGGGCATAGCGAATTTCGTTGAGCGGAACGTCCATTTTCTTGAGATTTGCCTTCATGTTGCCGAGTGTGCCCGGCCAGCCGATGTCCACCAGAAAGCGGGATGTGCCCGCGCTGATAACCCAGTAATTGGTGGAGCGGTATCCAACATTAACGATGCTGATGGGGGACTGGTGGAGCATGGCGATAGTGTATCACAAATTTGATTTATTGAAAAATGTTATCAATAAGGCTCTTTGGGGATTCCCTTAATAAGCCCCCGCATTTTGGGGGTGTTTTCAGTAGGACAAGAAAATTATCTTGTCCTACTTGCCTGATAACACTATTTCAACAAACGCTTGCCAAACCGGATACTCTTCCAGCCGCCAGATTTCCTTCTGGGCGGCGAAGGCCTGCTCGCGCGCCCAGCCCTGACGCAGGGTGCGCCAAAGGGCAATAAAGGCCGAGGCGCGGTAATTCATCGCGCAGTGGACGAAGATTTTGCGTGCATGATGAGCATCCATCGCGTCCATGAATTGGGCCAAATCTTCAGGCTTGGGCGATTCCCAGATAACGGGAATGTGGATGTAGTCCATGCCGAGCGAACGCACCAGGTCGGCTTCGTCGGGGATGGCGTTGTCGGAGGTCGGCAGGGCCAGGTTGATGACCAGGTCAAATCCCTGCGCGGCGATGTCGGCCAGTTGGGCGCGGGTGGGCTGTCCGGCGCTCCAGAGGCAATCGTTCAGGATGGTCAGGTTGAGGATGTCTGACGGGGACGTTTTTTGAAGTGGCGCTGATGCAGATGGTGAATCGAAAAAGGTTATCACGACTTCGCGCAGGTCTTCTTCTCCGTTGGTGAGATTCGAGAGGATGCTGACCGTGATGTTCTCCTCGACATAATGGCGCGAATCGAAGCCGACGCCTGCATCCCCGCCGACGATGGTATACCGGCTGCCGTCCAGCCGTTTGTAGACCCCGCATCCATACCCATATTCATCGTCGAACTTGTGGTGCGTATCCAGGAAGGTGGCGGTCAATGCCGGTGAGAGGATTTTGTTGGCGAAGAGATGCTCCCAGAAAGCGCGTAAATCCTGGGCTATGGTGAACAGGCCGCCGTCGCCGCCGCCGCGAATCGGCAGGTTGTAGAGGTTGGTCGTCTCGCGGTCTTCGAGGTAGCCCAGGGCAGTGTTGGGCGGCAGGTTGTTGAGGGCAAAAAAGCCGGTTTGTGTCATTTGGGCCGGCAGGAAGACTTGTTCGCGCATAAACTCGCGGAAGAGGCGGCCTGTCAGTTTTTCAATCAGCATTGCCAGGAAGACATAGCCGCCGTTCGAATAGGAAAAACGTTCGCCGGGCTGAAATTTCAACTTCTGTCCCTGGAACAAGGGCCAGTAATCCGCCGGGGTTTCGAGGCGATACCAGGGAATCGAGACAAAGAAGTTGTCAAAATCCTGCTCGATTTCTTCGTCGTAATAATCGTAAATGCCGGAGGTGTGCGTCAGCAGGTGCAGGATGGTCGCGGACGGGTCGATAAAGCCATTGTAGTCTGGCGAGATTTCGTCAACTCGGGTTTCCATCTTGAGCAGTCCCTGTTCAATCAGCCGACCAATGCCCAGGGCAGTGAAAAATTTTGTTCCGGACGCGATTCCAAAGTGGGTGCCGATTTCATTCGGGAGTTGGTTTGCGCTATCGCGGTAGCCGAAGGCTGCTTCGTAGAGCGGCTTGCCCGCCTGGTAAATGGAGACGACGCCTGAAAAACCGGTATCGCTGGCTGTTTGTTCAATTTGGTCAATGAGAGATTTCATGGGGATTTTTTCTCTAACTTTCTACGCGGACATCCGCCACCGCGCCGCCAGCCAGGGACTCCAGTTGGGACGGCGTCAACTCGAAGACGGCGTTGGGCGTCCCAGCGGCAGCCCAGATGATTTCGTACTGGAAAAGGTCGGCGTCGAGATAGGTGGGGATGGGCCGGGAGTGGCCGAAGGGCGGAATCCCACCGATAACAAATCCGGTTGCTTCGCGGGCGAAATCGGGGTCGGCGCGGGTGATTTTTTCGCCCAGCAGGGCGGCTATCTTTTTTTCGTCAACCCGGTTCGCGCCGCTGGCGATGACCAGGACGGGCTTGCCGCTCGTTTTGGCCTTGAAAATCAGCGATTTGGCGATTTGACCGAGGCCCACCCCGACGCGCTCGGCGGCTTCGGCAGAGGTGCGGGTGCTTTCGGTAAACTCGATTACTTTCAGGTCTGCGCCGCATTCGGCCAGGGCGTTTTGAACTTTTTGGGCGGAGGCGGATAGGGTTTCACGGATGGGTTGCATAATTTCTCCAAATCAGGGTTTTTCAACGCAGAGAACGCGGAGAAGCAAAGCCGCAGAGAAAAACAGGGATAAAAACTCTGCGCCCTTTGCGCCTTTGCGACTCTGCGTTAAGACTTGTGCTTACTTCAACAAAAAACCTTGCTCTTCCAGCACTGCGCGCAGGCCGGGGCGCATGGGTTCGGCTACTCGCCGGGCAGTGTGTTCAAGCCAGCCGTATTCTTCCATCTGGCCGGGTTTGCCGGGAATTTCTACCTGGCGGCCTTCATAGATGCCGGTGGCGGCCATTTCTCGGTCGTAGGCTTGCAGGGCGGCATCCTGTTCAGGGTTGTAGCCTTCCCAGTGCAGGACGGCCTCCAGCCCCAGACGCGGACGAATGAGCGGCGTTCGTTCCGGCCAGCCAACGGTCATGCCGGTGACGGGGAATACCAGCCGAGGCAGTTCGAGCAGTTGAATAATTTCGCGCGGGTTGTTGCGAATCGAGCCGATGTAGCAAATGCCCAACCCGAGCGACTGAGCTGCCAGGGCGGCGTTTTGGGCGGCGATGACGGCGTCGAGGGCGGCTATCAGGAAATTTTCGACATGCTCGCTGGATTGGGTTAATCCGCGCAACTGGCAGGCGCGCTCGATGCGGGCCAGGTCGGCGCACCAGGCCAGGAAGACTGGGGCCTGGGCGATGTGTTTTTGGCCGCCGCACAGGCGCGAGAGTTCGTCGCGTTTGGCCGGGTTGGTTACGGCGACGACCGAGAAGGCCTGCATGTTGGAGGAGGTCGATGCGCGTTGCCCGGCCTGGACGATGGTTTCGATGGCGGAATCAGGCAGTGGGTCGGAGCGATAGCGGCGACAGGAGCCGTGGGTGTGAATCAGGTCGAGGGTTGGGTTATCCATTTTCTATTCTCCCATGCTGGGGTTGAATATTCTCAAATTTGGTGTTGGTAAACAGGTGCGGCGCGGGGGCGTAGATGCCTTTCCCGGCAACGGCGATTTGTCCATCTGCCAGGACAATTTCAGACGTTGCGAAGGTTTTGCGCTCCTGCCGTTCGCTGATGCGCGCCCGGATGCTGACTTTCTGACCGAGCGGGATGGGTCGTTTGTAGTCCACTTCCAGCCGGGCAGCGACGACCTGCAAACCGGCCACCCAGACCGCCGCACCCATGGCTTCGTCCAGCACGGCTGCCGAGGCTCCGCCGTGGACATGCGCGGGCGGGCCTTGCTGGCTTTCGTTGAAGGTGAATTCAGCGTAGATATTGCCATCCGGGTCGGCGTACCAGACCAGGCCAAGCGCGTGCGGGTTACTCGTTCCGCAGACAAAACAACTGCCATGTTCGGGGAGTTTTCTCATTGGGGGTTCTCCAGACTGATTTTAACCCGTTCGTTCATTCTTTGGGGCAAAATGGCTTTTTGGGAATTCCCGTGATAGGTCCCCGCATTTTGGGGTGTGAGAGCGCGTAGCGCTCTCACACCCCAAAATGCGGCCTTCTTTATAGCAAATATCAGAGAAGCGGCAAACTGCTGATTTATGAAAAATTTAGACAAATTTTGTGCGACAGGCCTATAATTCCGCCTCGAAGGAGATACCCAAAATATGGATTGGAACATTCCGCTTTTGCTGGTTGGTGGCTTGATTACCCTGGTGGTTGGCGCTGAATTGTTGGTGCGCGGGGCTTCGCGCCTGGCCGCTGCCCTGGGCATTTCCCCTTTGGTGATTGGCCTTACAGTGGTTGCTTTTGGAACCAGTTCGCCCGAATTGGCGGTCAGTGTGCAATCGGCGTTTCGTGGCAGCGCCGATATTGCCATGGGGAATGTGATTGGCAGCAATATTTTCAACATTCTGCTTATTCTTGGGATTTCGGCGGTCATTACGCCGCTGGTGGTTCACCAGCAGTTGGTGCGCTTGGATGTACCGCTGATGATTGGTTTGTCGTTATTGCTCCTTGTTTTTGGCCTGGATGGCAAAGTGGGGCGAGTGGACGGGGCGGTGTTATTTTTTGGCCTGATAGTTTACATTTGGTATGGCATTCGACAGAGCCGAAAAGAGAGTCGGGCTGTTCAGCGCGAATACAGCGAAGAATATGCGTTACCCATCAAAGAAAAACAAGCCCCCATGCTTCTCAATCTTGCCTTGATTGTTTGTGGCCTGGGGCTGTTGGTGCTTGGCTCAAATTGGCTGGTGAGTGGGGCAGTTTCGTTGGCGCAATTGTTCAAGGTTAGTGACCTGGTGATTGGCCTGACCATTGTTGCTGCGGGCACTTCCATGCCGGAAGTTGCCACCTCGGTCATGGCGGCTGTCAAGAAAGAGCGCGATATTGCGGTCGGCAACGTGGTTGGCAGCAATATCTTCAACATCATGGGCGTTCTGGGCCTTTCGGCCTTGGTTGCGCCGGATGGCATTAATGTCTCATCCTCTGCGCTGGCGTTTGATATTCCGGTGATGATTGCGGTTGCCCTGGCAACCTTGCCTATTTTCTTCACCGGCTATTTGATTGCGCGCTGGGAAGGCGGGCTTTTCCTGCTTTATTATGTGGCTTATATGGCCTATATCGTACTGGGAGCGACCGGCAGCCTGGGTGAGCGCGACCTGCTGACCGATGCCATGCTGTGGTTTGTCATTCCCGTGACGGTGATTACCCTGACTGTGACCGTTTACCGGCAATTCA
>JAWOIR010000008.1:0-5962 GCA_046484545.1 Anaerolineales bacterium | reverse complement strand
GCACTGCATGATTCGAGGATTAACAATTGCCCCCTTGGTCTGCACTGCATGATTCGAGGATTAACAATTGCCCCCTTGGTCTGCACTGCATGATTCGAGGATTGACAATTGCCCCCTTGGTCTGCACTGCTTATCGACCTGGTGGCGGTCAACCTGTATCCCTTTGAGCAGACGATTTCCAAAGCGGGCGTCACCTACGAGGAAGTCATCGAGAACATCGATATCGGCGGGGTGACGCTTATCCGCGCGGCGGCCAAGAACCACGAGCGCGTGGCACTGGTCTGTGACCCCGGTGATTATGCCGATGTGCTGTCCGCTTTGCAGGAGGGCGAAATTCCCTTCGAGATGCGAAAAAAACTGGCGGTGAAGGGTTTTGCCTCCACCGCGCAGTATGATGCCTTGATTGGGTCGTATTTGGGGAAACAGGTCAACCCGCTGGTCGAGTAGTTCGGAGTGGTTTTGGTGAGGAACGTATCGAGACCAGCAGTTTTAGCGAAAATCGGTCTTGGTCTCGATACGGCAAAAAACGCCTACTCGACCATCGAAGACTACGGACTGATAAGCAGCGATTGAATCAAGTTGTCCAGGTCGTTCAGGGAGGGGCTGAAGGAGTCCGGGTCGGCGGCGGTCAGCAGGTCGCTGACGGTGCGGTAGTAACCCGCCAGGGCTTGCTCCGAGGCCTCGTAGCCGGGGAAGGCCGGGAAGTCCGAACCGGGCGGCATGCTTTCGTCCTGCCAGTCTCGTGGCAACCCCGGGTGCGTAACCGGCAGGATGGCGATGATGTAGCTCTGGCCGTCTCCGGTCAGTCCCTGGAAGTGGTAGAACAGGTCTTCGTTGTTGGCCGGGGCAAAATACTGGGCATAGACTGTCAGCGCGCGCACTCCGGAACCGTTCTGGAAGGGGATGATTTGCGCGTCGGCGGCGAAGACGGCCCCGGCATTGAAGAAGTGCACGCCGGGCAGGTCGCTGGCCGTCAGCGGCGCGCCGGGGTTGGACAGGATTTCATTCAGGCGGTTGATATTGTTGGCTGCGCCTTGTTGGGCGGCGGCCAGCCCGAAGACCGGGAAGACGTACAGGCGCGGCTGGTGGAATTTTTCGCCCAGGACGTAACCGTCCAGCCCGACTTCGATATGGCCGGGAGTAACTTCCCAGGGTGGCATGTCATCGCCCAGGGCCTGGGGCAACGTCTCGCCGCTGACGCTGCTTGCCAGTCCGGGCGGGATGGCCCCGGTCAGGATGTCATACGCGAAAGGCTGTCCGGGGAAGGATGGCGTCTGCGGCTCGTCGGCGGGCTGTTCGTCTGTAGCCGGGGCCGGGACTTGCGCCGTTTCCTGCTGGACGATGACGGTGGCCGGCGGCGGGGTTGGGCGGCTTGCGCCGAAGTTGCAGGCCAGGGCCGCCAGGACGAGTAAAACAAGGGGGATGCGAATGCGTTTCATGGTTCATCTCCTTTTGTGAAAACACTCACACAATAGACTCGTGCCCGCCAGGAAATGTTCCCGTTCTGTCTCTCATCCGGGGGACTAACGCAAAATTGGCTATTTGGAGGGCTTTATGCCGTCCAAATAGCCAATTTTGCGGATTTCCTCCTTCCCGATGGGAAGGGGTAGGGGTGAGAGAGAAAACTTTTCTTGACATGATATTATCCCGGCGGGTCGTACATGACCACGCTTTCCTGCTCGTTGGGGTCGGTGCGTGCGATGACCGCGACCACCTCTTCGCTGTCGCTGAAGTTCATCGGCAGGTGCGGGACGTTGGGCGGGATGTAGAGGAAATCTCCGGCCTCGTTGATGGCTTCTTTCTCCAGGTTTTCGCCGTACAGCGTGCGCGATTTGCCTTTCAGGACGTAGATGGCTGTCTCGTGCCCGTCATGATAATGCGGCTCGGCCTTGCCGCCTGGCGGGATGACGACCAGGTGCAGGCATAGGGATTTTGACCCAGCGGACTGGGCCGAAATCCCCTCGAAGTTGACCAGTTTTTGCTTGGAGAGAAAACTCTCGGACGGGTGGATAGTGACCAGGTCTTGCTTGCTGATTGTCATGTCGAATCTCCTATTTCTAAAGTTGTGTGACAGGCTATGACCCCATTTTACGACAAAACAGCGGGTCTTTGGGTTTCGCGTAGCGCGGAGATTAACGCGAAAGAGCCTGTTGCGACGGCTTATGCCGTCCCAACAGGCTCTTTCGCGAATTGTTCCATCTTCTCACAAAGCAAACAGAATCAGGGATAAATCTCGTTTAGCACCGGCTCGTAGATGCAGCGGCAACCCCTGGCGTGCGAACAGCCCTCGTGGGGCAGCCGGGGGACGGCGTTCTTTTCAAAGGTGCCGCGCGATTCGTAGCACAACGGACAGGCGTCCCCTGCGACGTTGATGCGAACATGCGAGACGCGCGCGTTTGCCTGATATTGCTTGAGGGCCACTACGCTGACCGAGAATTCCCGTAAGTCGGCATGGCAGTTGACACATTCGGAGGCCAGGTCGGGGGAAGAGGCGTTACATTTTGAGCAGGTTTGCACGGTTATTCTCCAGTATTTTTGCTATTGCAATGCTCGTCCCTGCGCTTGCAGTGGGCCTGGGTTAAGAATCGGCACTTTTTTTTTGAGCAGGGAATCTGTCTCGTGAATCATGGTTTTGCCGCCGTTTTTTTCAACAGCGGCGCGGCGGGTCAGGTTGTTGATATGTGCCAGCAACTCCCCGCTCGGAATGGGTTTAACCATATAATCGTCGGCCCCGGCGTCGAGCGCGTTGGCGACCATTACCGGGTCATCGATGGCCGAAAGCACGGCAATCGGCACTTTGCTAAAGGCGCGAATTTCACGACACAGGTCCCATCCTGTTTTTCCGGGCATCATCAAATCGAGCAGGATAATATCAGGGGCATCGCGCTCGACAGCCTGCAACCCTTCCTGGCTGTCGTTAACAACAAAAACTTCCAGCCCGTAACTTTTCAGGAGCAGGCTGAGCAAGTCAGTCATGGCCAAATCATCATCAATAATAAGCACTTTTATTGGCATAAATATTTACCTTTGGCAGAACGGTTAAAACGCATAATACTTATTATGCCAGAATTCTCCTGAGAGTGACTTTGCAAGTTATTTACAATTGCAAAAAACAGAAAAGTGACTTAAGTAACCCAAAAAATAAGTGTTTTTTCCGCATCCATCTTACCACTTTATGGTAAACTTCTCCAGATTTGCCATTTTTTTTGGCGGTCAACACATGCTACAATTGCGCCTTTACAAGCGTTGATAATACTCAATCATAATCTTTTCTCTTTAGGAGGCCATACATGGCAAAAAAATGGGTTTACTTATTTGATGAAGTTGCAGAAGCAGAGAAAACAACAGGCAGTTGGGAAGGCGTCCGCTCGTTGTTGGGTGGCAAGGGCGCCGGCCTGGGCGATATGACCCGCGCGGGCGTTCCGGTTCCTCCCGGTTTCACCGTCACCACCGAATCCTGTAACGAATTCCGCAAAAATGACGGTTTCCCGGAAGGTCAGTGGGAACAGCAACTCGAAGCGATGAAAGCCGTCGAAAAAGCGACCGGCAAAAAGTTCGGCGACCCTAGCAATCCTCTGCTGGTATCCTGCCGCTCCGGCGCAAAATTCTCGATGCCCGGCATGATGAACACCATCCTCAATATCGGCCTGAACGACGAAGTGGTCGAGGGCATGATTAAAGCCACCGACAATCCCCGTTTTGTCTGGGACCTGTACCGCCGCCTGGTTGAGATGTTCGGCACCACCGTCTTTAACCTGGACGATGAAGTTTTCGAACATCCGATGGCCGAGTACAAGGAAAAGAAGGGCTACAAACTCGACACCGAAATGACCGGCGACGATTGGAAAGCCCTGGTCGGCACCTTCAAGGAAGTTTACAAGAAGCATATCGGCGAAGATTTCCCGCAGGATGTTTACAAGCAACTCGAACTGGCCACCCGCGCCGTGTTCGAATCGTGGATGGGCAAGCGCGCCATTGACTACCGCCGCGCCACCGACATCTCGGACGACCTCGGCACCGCCGTCAACATCCAGACGATGGTCTTTGGCAACACCGGCAACGAATCCGGCACCGGCGTGGCTTTCACCCGCAATCCCTCCACCGGCGACCAGAAGATGATGGGCGAGTACCTGCTCAACGCCCAGGGCGAAGACGTTGTGGCTGGTATCCGCAACGCCGACCCCATCGAGCACATGCAAACGGTCATGCCCGAAGTGTATGCCCAGTTCATGGACATCACCGGCAAACTGGAACAGCACTACAAAGACATGCAGGATGTCGAGTTCACCATCGAACGCGGCAAACTGTATATGCTCCAGACCCGCAGCGGCAAGCGTACCGCCAAAGCCACCGTCAAAATCGCGGTTGATATGGCCAATGAAGGCCTGATTAGCAAGGAAGAAGCCGTCTTACGCGTTGGCCCCGAAGCGGTGGATGCCCTGCTGCACCCGCAATTTGACGCCGCTGCCAAGCAGGCTGGCGTTTCCCTGACCAAGGGCGTCAACGCCTCGCCCGGCGCGGCGGTCGGCCAGGCCTATTTTGATGCCGACAAAGCCGAACAAATGGCAAAAGAACACGGGCAGGATGTCATCATGGTGCGCCCGTTCACCAAACCAGATGACGTTCACGGTATGATTGCCGCCCAGGGCGTGCTGACCAGCGAAGGCGGCGCGACCTCCCACGCGGCTGTGGTGGCCCGCCAGTTTGGTATCCCCTGCGTGGTTGGCGCTTCAGCCATCAAAATCAACATGGAAGCCCGCACCTTTACCGTCGGCGAAACCGTTGTGAAGGAAGGCGATTGGGTTTCAATGGACGGAACCACCGGAGAAGTCTTCCTCGGCAAAATCCCGACCAGCGCCCCCTCGCTCGACGAACAGACCGAACTGCTGACCCTGCTGACCTGGGCCGACGAAATCTGCGCCCGCCCCGACGTCCGCATTATGCCCGATGGCTCCAAGAGCCGCGGCTTGCAGGTTTGGACCAACGCCGACTATCCCAAGGACGCCCAGCGCGCGCGCTCTTATGGCGCGGTTGGTATCGGCCTGTGCCGCACCGAGCACATGTTCTTTGAACCGGAACGCCTGCCCATCGTCCAGAAGATGATTCTGGCCGATACCAGCGCAGAACGCACCAAGCAACTGAACCTGCTGCTGCCCAGCCAGCGCTCCGATTTTGACGGTCTGTTCGAGGCCATGGATGGCTACCCGGTCATCATCCGCTTGATTGACCCGCCGCTGCATGAGTTCATGCCCGACGAAGAAGCCCTGCTCGAAGAAGTCATCACCATGCGTGTCAAGGGCGAAACTGCCGGCCTGGAAGAAAAAGAAAGCCTGCTGGCGACCATCAAGTCGCTGCACGAATCAAACCCGATGATGGGCCTGCGCGGTGTGCGCCTTTCGATTGCCATGCCCGAAATCGTCGAGATGCAGGTGCGCGCCATCTTCGAAGCCTCCGCCGATTGCACCTTGCGCGGAATTGTCGTCAAGCCCGAAATCATGATTCCGCTGACCGGAACCGTCAAGGAACTGGAATGGATTCAGCCGCGCCTCGAGCGCATCGGTAAGGCTGTCATGGAAGAGAAAAAGGTCGAGTTCGAATACAAGTTTGGTACGATGATTGAAATCCCGCGCGCCGCTGTGACCGCCGGTGAAATCGCCAAACTGGCCGAGTTCTTCTCCTTCGGCACCAATGACCTGACTCAGATGACCTTCGGCTACTCGCGCGACGATGCCGAGCGAAACTTTCTCGTTACTTACGTCGAACAGGGTGTGCTCGAAGTCAACCCCTTCCAGGAACTTGACCGCGATGGCGTCGGCAAACTGATGCAAATGGCCGTCAACGATGGCCGCGCCACCCGCCCCGACCTTGAAGTAGGTATCTGCGGCGAACATGGCGGCGACCCCTCCTCCATCGAGTGGTGCCACATGATTGGCAACAACTACGTCTCCTGCTCGCCCTTCCG
>JAWOIR010000441.1:0-3817 GCA_046484545.1 Anaerolineales bacterium | reverse complement strand
CTCGATACAGACATCGGTACCGACATAGACGACACCTGGGCGCTGGCCATGCTGCTCAACTGCCCGGAACTCGACCCGCGCCTGATTGTAACCACCAGCGGCGACACAATGTACCGCGCCCACCTGGCAGCCAAATTCCTGCAAGTTGCCGGGCGGACAGACATCCCGATTGCAACGGGGCTGAACGACCTGAACGGTGGGCAGAAGTTCCAGCGGCCCTGGCTGGAGGGCTTCGACATTGCTGCTTACCCCGGCCAGATTACCGACGACGGCGCACTGGCGATGGTGGATGTCATCATGGCCTCGTCCGAACCGGTGACGGTCATTTCGATTGCAGTTGCCACCAATATTGCCCTCGCCCTGGAAATCGAGCCTCGCATTGCCACAAAATGCCGCTTTGTTGGGATGCACGGTAGCGTTCATGTGGGTTACAATGGCCAACCGGAGGCCGTGCCGGAGTCAAATGTGCGCTATGATGTCCCGGCCTTGCGCAAGGTTTTTGCTGCGCCCTGGCTGGAAAGAATCATTACTCCGCTGGATACCTGCGGCCTGGTGGTGCTGGAGGGCGAGCGCTACCAGCAGGTTAATCGCTCGGAGAATCCCGCTCTCAGGGCGCTCATCGAGAATTACAAAATCTGGGCCAAACTGGTGACGTGGATGACGGTTGACTACGACGAGACCAAATCCTCGGTCTTGTTCGATACGGTAGCCGTCTACCTGGCTTACAGTTACGACCTGCTCGAGATGGAACGTATCCGCCTGCGCATCAGTGACGACGGTCTGACTCTCCCCGACCCGGGCGGCGACGAAGTGCTGGCCGCCCTGCGCTGGCGCGACCTGGATGAATTCTACGACCATCTGGTGGAAAGATTAAAACCATCTTGAGCAGGATTCGGTGGCTTAAAATCGAAGGCTCTTTGGGATTTCCTGTGATTATCGAGCGCTATCCGCTGGCTGAAGTTCCCGAAGCGATGCGCTACCTGGGTGCGGGACACCCGCACGGCAAGATTGTTATTACAGTTGTTGAGGAGGAGCGTTGAGCAATGGTTGAGACGCCAATTCTGCTTTCCATGTTATGGGTTGTTGTCATGTTGATTTACCTGCTTGGCGATGTGTTAAGAATCTTCAGCGGCGATTATCAGTCCGGGGACATGGGACGACAACTCGTCAAATTTACCCAGCCGATGTGGCTTTTCATCGCAGTCCTCATGCTCATCCCCATCCTGATGATTTTTCTATCTCTGGTGCTTCCGATACCAGTCAATCGCTGGGCAAATATCAGCGTGGCCGGGTTCTTTTTCCTGTTCAACCTGGTTGGCCTGCCGACCTACCCTTCAGCCTATGACAAATTCCTGCTTGTTGTCAGCATGGTATTCAATCTTATAACCATCTGGTACGCCTGGCATTGGGTTTAAGTTGCCCTGTAAAACAGTGAAATCTCGATTGGCACGGCTGCGGATACGCAGCCGTGTTTTCTTTTGTGGACTTGAGTTGGGTTTTAGAATCAAATGTATACTGTACTTGACATTAAGTAAGATGCAAGTTACTATATGTATATAAAAACTTACTAAAAGTAGTTTCTACCAGACAAGCGAGGAGCATATGTCATACCAGGAAAAAAGCGTCACCGTATCTTTGATAGCCCACTTGATGATTGTTGGCTACTATCTGTTCAATGTCTTCCAAATGTTTCAGAATGGCGGGCTGGCTGCCGGCCAGCTGTTCGGTCTATGGGCAGTCGTTATTGTTGCGGGCATCATTGTTGTGATTACTGGCAATATCCTGGCCAACATCATCTTGAGCATTGTCCATGCCGTTCGTACTGGCGGGGAGGAAAGCGAACGTTTTATCGAAGACGAACGCGACAAATTGATTGACCTGAAAGGCAGCAAGGTCGCGTATATTACTTTTTCGGTGGGTGTCTTGATTGCCATGCTGACCTTTGTCTTTGGCCAACCGCCGCTGGTAATGTTTAGCATCATCATTTTCTTTTCCATCGCCGCCGAAATTGCCAGTAATACGGCCCAGATTATTCTGTACCGAAGGGGGATGTGAGATGGAAAAACGCCGGGTTCGCAGTAATATCCGCACATTGCGCTTTCACAACGGCGAGATGACCCAGGAGCAACTGGCCGAAAAAGTCGGTGTGACGCGCCAGACCATTATCGCCATCGAGGGCGGCAAGTACGCGCCCTCGCTTGAGCTGGCCTTCAAAATCGCGCTGGCCTTTGACGTGCCGATTGGCGAAGTATTTTCATATGAGACTGGAGATGAGTGATGAAAGCCATCGTCTACACCCAATACGGCCCGCCCGAAGTGCTGCGTCTGGCAGACCTCCCCAAGCCAACGCCGCGTGATAAGGAAGTGCTGGTCAAAGTTCATGCCACCACCGTCACCATCGGCGACACCATCATGCGCAGCCTGAACATCCCTGTCCCCGGCTGGCAGAAAGTGATGGCTCAGCTCTACCTGGGTTGGAACAAACCCAAACGTCCCATCCTGGGCATGGAACTGGCCGGGGAGGTCGAAGCGATTGGCAGGAAAGTAACCCGTTTCAAGCCCGGCGACGCGGTTTTTGCATCCACCTTTGGCGTCAATTTTAGCGGGTACGCCGAGCACAAATGTTTCCCCGAAAACGGTGTGCTGGCGCTCAAACCGGACAATCTTACTTTCGAGGAGGCTGCCGCCGCGCCGGGCGCAGGAATGACCGCCCTGCAATGTCTCAAAAAAGGCAAAATCCAGCCCGGCCAGAAAGTGTTGGTTTACGGCGCATCTGGCGCGGTCGGGACGAATGCTGTCCAACTTGCCAGCCGCCATTTCGGCGCGGACGTGACCGGGGTGTGCAGTGCGGCCAATCTTGAACTGGTCAAATCGCTGGGAGCGGGGCAGGTCATCGATTACACCCGTCAGGATTTCACCCAAAGCGGCGCAATCTATGATATCGTCTTTGACGCCGTCGGGAAACTCTCCCAGGCACAGGCCAAAAAAGCGCTCAAGCCAGGCGGTGTCTACATTAGTGTCCATGCCGATTCGGACGGTGGGAACAAGCGCGAGAATCTGCTGTTGCTCAAAGAAATCATCGAAGCCGGACATCTGAAACCGGCCATTGACCGGATTTATCCTTTCGAGAAGATTGTCGAAGCCCATCGCTACGTCGAACAAGGGCATAAAAAAGGAAATGTCGTCATCCTGGTCGCGGAGGGCCGGATGGCTGATTCATTTCCGGGCCGGCAAGGGGGCATGTGATGAGAGTATGTATCATTGGAGCATCCGGGAAATTGGGTCAGTATATGGTGCAACATGCGCTTGACCGGGGTTACGAAGCGGTGGGCGTCTGTCGCGAACGCAGTGTTGGCAAATTGGAGCGATTCAAAAACCGTATCACGGTTATTCCCGGCGCAACCAATGACCGTCAGGTTATCAAGCAGGCTGTAGCAGGCTGTGACGGGGTGCTGACCGTGCTGGTCCCTTGGGGCCGGCAGCACTACTCGAGCGGAACGGCCCAGGCTGTGCTCGACTATGCCGAGCCTGAAGCGCGGCTGATTTTCTCCTGCGGCTGGCATATCACGCGCGATGGTCAGGATGTGTACCCCGCATCCATGAAACGGGAAGAGGCACTTTACCGCTGGATTGGGCGGTTGACCCGCCTGATTGACATTGACGACCAGGTGGAAGCCTGCCTACCCTGGTTGATCTTGCTGACAGTGAAATCATTCACGGACCCTTTGCTCAGATTATCCGTTACAAGGGCCGGCCGAAAGAGACAACGCTTGGTTCCTCTACATATGATTTTTACAAGATTTGTATTCAGGACCAT
>JAWOIR010000397.1:0-6580 GCA_046484545.1 Anaerolineales bacterium | reverse complement strand
GTTGTCACCTGGTGGCACATTACGACCGAAGAAGCCCAGAAAGCCGTCTGGCAGAAACTTGCCGATGACTATATGGCTGCCAACCCCAATATCCTCATCGAAATTTCCGTCCTGGAAAATGAAAACTTCAAGACCAAACTGACCACCGTCATGCAATCCGGTGAACCCCCCGACATCTTCCAGAGTTGGGGTGGCGGCGTGATGAATGAGTATGCCCAGGCGGGTTTGCTCAAAGATATTACTGCTGACCTGGATGCCGATGGCGGTGCCTGGCGTGACTCCTTCTCGGCTGGTGCGTTGGGTGTCTATGCCCTGGATGGCAAGAATTACGGCGTGCCGTGGGATATGGGCATGGTCGGTTTCTGGTACAACAAAGCGCTCTTCGAACAGGCTGGCGTTGCCGCTCCCATCGAAACCTGGGATGATATGCTCGCTGCCGTGACCGCTTTCAAAGCCGCGGGTATCATCCCGATTGCCCTGGGCGAAGGCGACAAATGGCCCGGCCACTTCTGGTACGGCTACCTCGCCACCCGCATTTGCGGCGGCGAAGGTTTCGTCAGCGCTGCTACCCGCGTTACCGGCTTTACCGATGACTGCTTTGTGCAGGCTGGCTACAAACTGCTGGAACTCAACGCGCTCGACCCCTTCCAGTCTGGATTCCTGGGCGCGACTTACGGCGACCAGGCCACTCTCGTGGGTAACGGACAGGCTGCGATGGAACTGATGGGCCAGTGGGCCCCGGCCGTTCAGAATGATAATAGTGAAGACAAACTGGGCATCGGTGATGACCTGGGCTTCTTTGGCTTCCCCGCGGTTGCTGGCGGCGCTGGCAATGCTGGTGATGCCTTCGGCGGCGGCAACGGCTTTGCGATTGGCAAGAACGCTTCCCCTGAGGCGATTGATTTCGTCAAGTGGCTGACCAGTGTTGAAGCCCAGATTGCGTGCGCTGAAGCCGGTTTCTGCATCCCGGTGGTCGCTGGTGGTGAGGCCGGTCTGTCTGACCCGCTGCTGCTCGTCATCCAGCAAAATTTGGCCCAGGCCGAGTACTTCCAACTGTACTATGACCAGTATCTGCCCCCGGCTGTCGGCTCCGTCGTCAACGACAGTGTTCAGGGCCTCCTGGCTGGCACACTCACGCCCGAACAGGTTGCCCAGGCGATTGAAGATTCTGCCGCGCAGGAAATCAAATAAGGTAAACCTCCGGTTTGTTTGGGTGGGGATTGGGTCCCCTGTTGGCTCATCCCCACCCATTTCTTATAGTTTTTTCCTTCCAGGGAGTTTTGATATGCAGTCACTGCCTGCCATTCCGAATATTTTCAAGCAGAAACCAGGCGCGGGCGCTCCGCACAGGTTCCAGGAAAACTTGATGATTTTTCTGTTCCTTTTGCCTGCCCTGATTCTTTTCCTGCTTTTTGTAATTTTTCCCATTTTCTCGTCTATTTACTACAGTTTTTTTAGTTGGAAGGGCTTTGGCCCGGCGGTCGATTATGTCGGCCTGGATAACTATAAAAACATCCTCAACGACAGGGTTTTCATGATTGCGGTGCGCAACGGGCTTTTGCTGATTGCGCTCTCCCTCTTGGTTCAATTGCCATTATCGATGATGCTGGCTGTGCTGGTCGGGCGCGACCTGCCCGGACGGGTTTTCTTTCGCGCCATTTTCTTCCTGCCCTATGTTTTGTCTGAAGTTATCGCCGCGCTGATGTGGCTCTTCATTCTCAATCCTGACCCCAATCGCGGTTTTGTCAATGCCGTTATTGTCTTTTTGGGTGGCGATGCGCAACCCTGGCTGGGCAGTACCAATCTCGTTCTGCTCGCAATCTTTGCGGCCCTTACCTGGAAATATTTCGGCTACCACATGCTGCTGTTTATGACTGGCTTGCAAAACATCCCCAAAGAAGTCGAGGAAGCCGGGCGTGTCGATGGCGCAAATGCCTTCCAGAATTTCTTCTTCATTACGCTGCCCCTGCTCGCCAGCACCATTCGCACATCCGTCTACATCTCTGTGCTTGGTTCGTTGCAGCAATTCATTATGGTTTGGATTATGACCAAAGGCGGCCCGGTCAACGCCAGTGAGACGATGGCGACCTACATGTACCGTTTTGGTTTCGTCCGATTTCAACTTGGCTATGGTTCGGCAGTTGCCATTTACATGTTCCTGCTCTGCCTGATTTTCTCGCTGATTTACCTGCATCTTACCCGCAAACCCGACCCTCTTTCCGGTATCGAATAAGGATTGTGTCATGGAGAAAACTACCCGTCGCTCCTCCTGGAATATGCGAAAAATTTCGCAACGGCTTTTACAATATCTTGTGCTTGTAGCAGTTCTCGTGGCTGTCTTTGTCCCGATAACCATCCTGGTTTTTGGCGCGTTGAAGACACGCGGCGAATTGATGACAAGCCCGTATTCCCTGCCCATCCCCCCACGCTGGGACAACATCGTTGCAGTCCTGACCTCGTCCTCTTACACCTTTTGGGCCATGTTGCGCAACAGCCTGATGGTGATGCTGGCCACCACAACCGGTGTGGTCTTTGTTTGCAGCCTGGCAGCCTTTGTTTTTGCACGCATGCGATTTCGCATGAAGGGGGCCGTCTTCCAACTCTTCACCCTGGGCTTGATGTTCCCCATTACCATCGCCATCCTGCCGGTCTATTTCGTCTTGCGACAATTGAATCCGTATGTGCCGCTGATTGATAGTCTATGGGGTGTGATTATCGTCCAAATTGCCTTCCAACTTTCGGGAAATATCCTGATATTGCGCGGCTTTTTCACCGCCATCCCCGCCGAATTGCAGGATGCCGCTTATATCGACGGTTGTAATGCCTTTGATTTCTTCTGGCGTATCCTGCTTCCGCTGGCCAAACCTGCCCTGGCTGCCGTCGCTGCGCTGACGATGATTATGAGTTGGAACGACCTGCTCGTACCGCTTGTCATCATCAATACCGACAAACTGTGGACACTGCCGCTCGGCACGATGCAATTCCAGGGCCAATACGGGCAAGACCTGGCACTGGTTTCGGCGTTTGTGCTCCTTTCTGCCCTGCCCACCGTCATCTTCTACCTGTTCGCCGAACGTCAGATTGTCTCCGGCCTGACTGCTGGGGCGATAAAAGGATAGGCTGCCTTGAAAAATACTTTTGGTAACCCAATTCTTTCAGGCTGTTACCCCGACCCTTCCATTTGTCGGGCAGGTAATGATTTTTACCTGGTGACTTCGACCTTCGAGTATTTCCCCGGTCTGCCCATCTTTCACAGTCGCGACCTGGCGCATTGGCGGCAAATCGGCCATGCCCTGACCCGTGAATCTCAGCTGCCGCTGCAAGGCGTCCACTCTTCGGGCGGCCTATACGCGCCGACCATTCGGTATGCCAATGGCGTTTTCTACATCATCAACACCCTGGTGGATGGGCTATCCCAGTCAGGTAATTTTATTGTCACTGCCAGCGACCCGGCTGGCCCCTGGTCTGAACCTTATTGGCTGGACGGCGCCGATGGCATCGACCCCTCGCTCTTTTTCGACGCCGATGGCTGCACCTGGTATGTCGGCAGCCGCATGGCGCTCAATTCGCAATTCGAGGGCCATACAGAAATCTGGCTCCAGGAATTGGATTTGCAAGCCATGCATCTCATCGGTGAGCCGGTCGTTTTATGGGAAGGCGCGCTCAAAGGAGCGCGCTGGGCTGAAGCGCCGCATATTTACAAAGTTGGCGAATACTATTACTTGCTGATTGCCGAAGGCGGAACCGCGCAACATCATGCCGTCACGGTTGCGCGCAGCAAAAACATCGACGGCCCTTACGAAGCCAATCCCGGCAACCCAGTCCTCACCCATCGTCATCTTGGCCTGGATTACCCGATTGTCGGCACTGGCCACGCCGACCTGGTGGATACGCCATCTGGTGAGTGGTGGGCTGTTTTACTGGCGATGCGTCCGTATGGCGGTTATTACTATAATTTGGGGCGCGAAACCTTCCTGGTTCCAGTGCGCTGGGAGGAGGACTGGCCGGTCTTCAGCCCCGGCACGGGAAAGGTCGAATTCGAGTATCCGGCCCCCAACCTGCCGCAGCAACCCTGGCCGCAGCCCTTCGCCCGCGACAATTTTGATTCAGATTCCCTGGCTTTTCACTGGAATTCCCTGCGCGCCTCGCCGGAATGCTTCGCCAGCCTTTCGGAGCGTCCTGGGTTCCTGCGCCTGCGCTTGCAGCCCGAACGCTTGGCTGAAAGCGCCAGCCCAAGTTTCATTGGACGCAGGCAGCAGCATATTTCGTTCTACGCCCAGACGGAATTCGAGTTCCTGCCTGGTTCAAGGCATGAATGCGCCGGTCTTGCCCTGACCCAAAGCCCCGATTTTCATTATCTTTTGGTGGTTACCCTCGACGATAAGCCGGTTTTGCAATTGATTAAACGCGTGGCCGGCGTGGAAGAGATTCTCGCCTGCGCCCCGATTTCAGTTCCCCGTATCCGCCTGAAAGTCGAAGCCCGCGAACAGTCCTACAGTTTTTATTATGCCGACGAAGCGGGCAACTGGCAGGCGCTGCTCGAAGGCGTCGATGGGCGCATTCTGAGCACACCGGTTGCCGGTGGATTCCTGGGCGCGTATCTTGGCATGTATGCCAGCAGCAACGGCCAGCAGAGCAACAACCAGGCCGATTTTGATTGGTTTGAGTATGCGGAATTGCTCAAATCCTGATCGGAGGGCGAAGCGTCCTGAATGTGTCGAAGGACGCTCCACTCAGGGCATATATAAAAAGAAATGGGTGCATTTCAAATGAGTTGAAAGTGAAGCCGAGGGTCGAGTAGCAGCGTTCTTTGCTGCGTATCGAGACCCGGAATCGGTGGTTTCGATACGACGACTGTAGAACGTCACCTACCCAACCACCTTTAACTTATCAATGAAACACATCCAAACGATAAAGGCAGTCTTTTCCTATGCAAATCCTGTTTAAGCGTGCATTTTCCCATCTTCTCTTATTTGTCTTGCTGATGGGCTGCGCAGGCCCATCCCCCATTTTGCCGGAGCCGACCGAAATGCCGACACAAGTCCCTGCCAAAACGCCGAGGGTTGGCGCTTACGAGAGCGGTGAATATCGCAACCTGTTTGCCGAATATCTTGGCAAAAGCGATGCCGATATCCAGGCAAAAATTGAGGCGGCCTTCCAGCAACTTTTCTATGGCGACGACACTTCCGAGCGCATCTACTACCCTGTCGGCTCGGACATGGCTTACCTACTCGATACCGGCAACGACGATGTCCGTTCCGAGGGCATGTCCTACGGCATGATGATTGCCGTTCAGATGAACAAAAAAGAAGAGTTCGACCGCATCTGGAAGTGGACCAAAACCCACATGTACCAGACCGAAGGCGGCTATAAAGGTTATTTTGCCTGGCACTGCAAACCCGATGGCACCCAACTGGCCGCCAACCCTGCCTCCGATGGCGAAGTCTGGTTCGTCATGGCCCTGTTCTTTGCCGATGCGCGCTGGGGCAGTGGCGAAGGAATCTTCAATTATCGTGCCGAAGCCCAGTCCATTTTGGATGTGGCCCTGAACGCCAAAGAATTGGGTGGGAATCTGGCGACCAACTTGTTCGACCCGCAGACCGAACAGGTCGTCTTTGTGCCGCAACTGGGCAGCAACTCGAAATTTACCGACGCCTCCTACCACATGCCCCATTTCTACGAGTTGTGGGCACGCTGGGCCGACAAGAACAACGATTTCTGGGCTGACGCAGTGATTGCCAGCCGCGAATTCCTGCCTACTGCCGTTCACCCTGAAACCGGTCTGGCCCCCAATTATTCCTATTTTGATGGCCGCCCTTACAACGATGATTATCACGGCCAGTTTCGTTACGACGCTTTTCGTGTCGGCGCAAACATTGGCATGGATTACATCTGGTTCCACCCTTCGGACTGGTACGTCGAACAGGCCAACCGCCAGTTGTCCTTCTTCGCCTCGCAGGGCATCGATGACTATGGGGCCGAATACGCGCTGGATGGAAAACTGCTGGCCGGTCACCGTGCGACGGGCTTGATTGCCACCAACGCGGTCCTGGCCCACGCCGCTGACCCTGAAATCGGCCAGCCTTTTGTGCAGGCCCTGTGGGATGCAAACGTTCCGACCGGCACATACCGTTACTACGACGGCCTGCTCTACCTGATGGGCCTGCTGCAAACCAGCGGCAACTTCCGCATCTACGAGCCGGGAGTCGCGCCGCGCGCCGAGGCGCCGCCTGCACCGCCGCGCGCCATTGAAGCGAAATTTGTGCCTATCAGCGGGCGGGCTTTGTTCCTGATTGGGCCGGATGCTGAAGGTGTCAATGCCTATTTTAATAAACTGGTCACGGCCCCGGGCGGCGTGAACGTGGAACTATCGCTTGCCTCGCTTGACTTGGAAGCGCTGGATGCCCTGGCAAGGAAATTCCCAAACAGCACATTGTCGGTTGGATTGTCGATTTCCGGACTGGCCGATTCAATCGTGGCGGGAGAAGCCGACGCGCAGATTGCTGAATTGCTTGATGCGCTGTCTGCGTATCCGCGCCCGGTCTTCTTGCGTATCGGGCCGGAATTCGATTTGGCGGCG
>JAWOIR010000098.1:0-8007 GCA_046484545.1 Anaerolineales bacterium | reverse complement strand
CACGTGATAATAGCCAAACTGTTCGCTGATGACCTGGGTAATGCGCGGCAACAGTTCCTCGGTGTTTTGGACAGCGTTAATGATGGTGCTGACTTGGGCAATGGCTTGCAACTGGCTGGCGCGTCTTTCCTCCTGGGCGGCCAGGGCTTCGAATTCCTGGCCGCGACTGGTCAACTCAACGGTACGTTCGGTCACCTGGGTTTCCAAATCAGAAATCAGGCTGTGCATTTGCTCACTCATTTTATTGAAGTTGACTGCCAGTTCCCCGATTTCGTCCAGGGCACCCGGTTCAACGTCCTGCGTAAAATCACCGGCAATGATTCGTTCGGCGTTTTTGGAAATTTCTTCAATTGGTCGGGCAGTCAGGCTTCCCAGGATTAACCCAAGCACCAAAAGTATCAGGGTAGCGACCAGGAGTGCGAACAATGATATGTTGCGGATATTTTCTTCGGCAGCAAGTATCGCGCCAGCAGAAATATCCACCCCGATGATGGCTTCAAGTGTTCCATCGGAGCGGTAAAAAGGCGCGTAAGCCGAGATGAAATCGCCCCAACTGTCTGAATAAATATCATCCTCCACAATTGCGGTTGTCAGGGTGGCAATGTTTGCTGCCAGAACAATTGACGGGTCGGGATAAAGTTCACCCAATTCGGCTGGGCCGCGCAACACCGACAAGTCATCGCGCACTACATCAGTCACGAAGTAAATGCTTCCGTTTTCATCGAGTCTCATGGTGTAAATCGAAGAGATATCCGGGTCGTTCTCCATGAGTTGTCGGTTTTTTTCCAGAATAGCCTGGTATGCCGGGTTGTTTTCGTCGCCGGGCCCGCGCAGGGTTGCGTGCAGGTCGCCATCCTGCTGTGAGACGGAGAAATTGACCGCCAGCAGAGCGCGCTGTTGAACCTGGGACAGGATTTGGGCGCGGGTGGGAAAATACAGACTGGCAGCGATAATGCCGCCGGCAACCAGGCCCACCATCATAAAACTTAACGCAATCCTGATGCGAAGTCGAAGCCGATTATTTTGGGTTAGGAAAAAGCGCTTCACCAATTGCTCCTTTTACGCCTGCATATCTTCATGTTCGCCAACTTGAATTGTGACTTCTGAGTCTGCGATGATATGCCCAAGTTCTTCAATCGCTGTTTGTAGAATGCTGTCAACATTGGCCGAGCGGCTGATTTTGTCGCTAATATCGCCGATGAGTTGTTCTTTGGATACCAGTCGCTGGGCATTGCGCAACAGCCTGGCATTTTCGAGAGCAAAGCCGATGCGGTCAACAATTGATTGCAGGATGCGGACATCCTGTTCGCTCCATTCGCGCTGCGCCTGGCCTTTTATTTTTAGATTGCCCAAGGTTTCACCGCGAATAACAATTGGCAATTCCAGCAAATTTTCGTTGTTGGTAGTTTGTTTGCTTTGAGTCTCTTCTTCGCTCTCGAAAATTTTACCGTTGGCAAACCGGAATCCGCTTTTTTCCGTGCTGAGAATTTCGCGCCAACTGTCGTGCACGTTTTTGCTGAATACCAAGCGTGCTTCGCTGAGCGCGGCTTGGGTTTCTTCAAACATGCGTGCATTTTCGATGGCTGTGCTGATTTGGTCTGCCAGCAGGGAGAGTGAGTCGATGTCTTCCTGTGAAAAGGCGGCGGGCTTTTCGCTTTGCAGGTCCAGCGCGCCAATGACGGTGTTCCCGGATTTAAGCGGCAGGGCCATTTCGGACCGGGTTTGGGGCAGGTCTGGATTGTTGAAGAAGGTCGCATCATCACCGACATCCAGGGCGATGCGCCCCCTACCGAAGCCGGTCACAAATCCGACGATACCGACTTGTCCGACCCTGAGCCTGTGTCCGCGCGAGAGCATCTGCCTGCCGCCTTCGCTGTTGGCCGCTTGCAAGACGGCGTATTGGGCGCTTGGGTCAATCAGGAATATGCCAACGTGGTAAACGCCAAAGGCTTTGCTGATTTCTTCGGTAATTTGCGGCAGAAGGATTTGCAAGTTTTGCAGTTTGTTGACCGCAAGCGCCACTGTCGAGACGACTTTGAGCTGCTCGGTGCGTTGGGTCGCCAGTTCATTGGCCTGGGCAAGTTCCTTGGTGCGTTCATCAACCCTTTCCTCCAGGTTTTGCAAGGTGCTTTTGAGTTGGGTCGCTGTATCGTCGAAAGAGCGCGCTAAATTGCCGAGTTCATCAGTGCGGGAAATTCCCGAAGAGACGTTCAGGTTGCCTCTGCCAATTGCCTGGGCCATCAGCACCAGTGAGTTGATGGGGGCTGTAATCCATCTCGTTGTGTTGGTGACTGCAAAAATAGCGGTTAGCAGGATGAAGGCGATGACAACAATCAAGCCCATATTCCGCTGGATGAGGGATAGCACATTGAAAGTTTCCGGTTGTCCGGCAACCAAATACCAGTTTTTGCCGGTGATATTGGCTGTAGCAAAATTTGCCTTGATAGTTCCATCCTGTTCCAGCGGGGCTGAAAAAACATCGCCTCCTGCCGGGCTGTTTAGCAGGGAAGCGGACAATTCCGGCAGGTTGGTAGAGAGTGATTGGGCTGTTCCTTTGGGTAACTGTCCGGTAGATTGCAATGCGATTAATTGCTCATCTGTCAGTATCGATACGGTTTTTTGTTGTAAACTGGGCTGTGATGTGTGCGCCAGGATGATGCCGCTTTGGTCAATAAGGATGAGCATAAAACCTGGGTCGAGGCGGTTGGCGCGGCTTCTTAACATTTCTCGCAAGAAATCGCCGTCATATTGCACACGCAGCACGCCGACCAGTTCCCCTTCGTGTAGAATCGGCGCACTAACATAGAATACCGGGCGCACAAGATTTTCCTCATAGTAAACTTTTGAGATATGGCCGGTTTGCCGTGAAATTGTTTCCTGAAACCATTCTGAATCGGCTTCGTTTTGGCCGATAAAGAATGGGAGGGTGTCCACTCGTATGTTGCCCTGGGTATCCAGCAGGCCATAGGACAAGACAAGCCGACTCTGGCCGCTTAAGACGCTCAAGGTTTCCAATATTTCGATTCTGGTTTGTTGCCCTGTAAAGTATTTGTGCATGGCTGGGATTCTTGCTTCATTTTCCACTTTTGTGGACAGGCCGGCCATCTGTAAATTAACTTCGTCTGCCAGGAGAAAAACGACTTTTTGCAGTTCTTGTCTTTCGAGTGCGCGTAATTCCTGGTTTTGGGATAGGAAGGCTACCGCCAGGACGGTGGCAATCGGGACCACGGCAATAATCAACGATGACAGCGATAATTGTGTCCGAATTGAGTCGAATTCCAGGCTGTTAAGTAAATTGATGCTGACGAAAAGCACAACCAGCCCGCCCATCACAGTTACAGCCTGTTGCAGCCAGAAGGGGGATTCGATACGCCCGGCTGGCAAGTTGAGCATGTCGATGGCGATACATACGCCTGCTGTAAGCACGGCTGTGATGATGACAAATATCGCGGGCTTTGTTGAAAATCCTTGAACAGCAACATTAATAACAATTGCCAGCAGGATAATACCTAGAATGATGCCCAGCCCATCGATATAAAAATTCGCCCTGATAAATGTAACTTCAACCAACAAGGCAGTCAGCAAGGCTGGAATCATTTTGATTTTTAGCCTCGCCAGTAAATAGGTGATACTTAAACCAATAGCCAGAATCAGGTTGTTATAGGCCAGAGATTGGAACTGTATTTGCCCGGTGAGTGCCTGGCCAAGAATGTAAATAGGCAGGGCCAGCCAGGAAGCAATTGCGCCAATCAGGGCGATTTGGGTGATGCCCTGGATTTTTCTTGGGTCGGTTTCACGAAAATCCTGGTCGAATTTTTCAAGAGAATCCTGATACAGATTGGTGAAAAATGTTTGAATCTGGTTTTTATTAGACATCTTTCACTCCTGGCATCAAGAGTTTCTTGTTAAAAGGGTTTTTGAGCATCACGAAAGCCTTATTCATCTTTTTTATTGAGTGAAATCATAATCTCAGCGCCGGGCGTGAAGCGGCTGATTTCCTGCACGGCTGTTTTCAGAATCGTCTCGACGTTGATGGATGAGCCAATTTGGCTCGAAATATCGCCGGCGAGTCTTTCTTTTTCAGCAGTTTTTTGCGTTTCGGAGTACAGGCGCGCATTTTCCAGTGACATTGCCAGGCGGTTTGAGATTTCTTCGGCCAACTGCAAAATATCCTGTTGCACTTCCTGGCTGGAAAATTCCAGGTTGATGGCACCAATAACCTGTTCACGAACCCTGATGGGAATTGCAAGGGTAGTCTTGGCGTTGCTGCTATGATTGCCTGGGTCGCTTTTTAGGACAGTTTGCTTTCTGCGAATGGCTTGCTGGCTTTCCTTGCTCGGTTCCGCAATTGGAACTATTTGCAGGCCGTCATATTTATAACCAACGCGATTTTTCTCTTCTTCGGTCAGTTCTTTCCAACTGGCGAGCGTAAATCGCTGGTAGGCAAACTCCAGTTCTTGCAGGTTGCGTTGTAATTCATCGGAAACCTGCGTTCTTTGGATTGCCAGGGCTAATTGGTCAGCCATAATTTGCAGGGCGGCAATATCTTCCTGGCTGAAAGCCTCCGCCTGTTCGCTTTGCACATCCAAGACGCCGATAATCTGATTGTTCACCATCAATGGCAAAGCCATTTCTGAACGTGTATTCGGCAGGAGCGGATTGTTGAAGTAAACGACGTCCTGGTCGGTGTCCAACGCGATTCTGGGTTGGCCCGTGGCGGCGGCATAACCGACAATACCGACTTGACCGATTTTTAAGCGATGCTCGCGGCGCAGCATCTCCTGTCCGGCTTCGGTGGGGGATGCTCTCAGGACGGCGTATTCGCGCTGCGGGTCAACCAGGAAGACGCCGGTATGGTAGAAGCCGAAACGGTCCATCACCAATTGGGCCGAGCGGTTTAATAACTCGTCCAAATCTTGCGAGGTAGTCGCATCACGGGCAACCTCTGCTGCCACACGCAGGCGGTTGGCTTGTTTTTGTAAATCGTCGGTTCTATCAGCGACTTTTTGTTCCAGGGTTTGAATGAGTGATTGGAGTTCATTGCCCAGAGTGTTAAATGTTCTTGCAAGTGTGCCAATTTCATCATTCTGAACTAGATTGATTCGTGCTGTGAGGTTGCCCTGGGCTAATGCGGTTGCTTTTTCGACCAGGTTGACCACCGGGGTGCTGATGGAGCGCGAGATAATCAAGACGACCGAAAGGGTCATCAGGGCTGTGACGATTCCGATGGAGATATTGGTAAACAGGATTTCCAGCACTTTTCCTGCAACTTCATCCTGTTCGATTTCTGAAACAACCATCACATCCAGGTCTGGCAGGTATTCAAAGTGTCCCAATACATTCTGGCCTGCGTAATTTGGATAAATGTCCTGTCCTCTGGTTTGTTTTTGGATGAATGTGGCGGTGGAGGCCAGGGTGTCGACAAGGGTGGCCTGAGCTGAGCGCGTTTGGGTGAAGGCAGAAAAGTCATTCACGACCAGGTAAGTCTCCAGGCTTGTGCCGGGGCTTGTTTGTTTTTCGAAAATGGCCCGAATGCTTGTGGGGGTAATGCGTGCTGCCAACGCGCCTTTGAATTGACCATCTTGTTCGATTTGGGTCAGGATGATGATGACTTGTCTTTTTTCGGTTTGTGTATCAGGCTCGTTGATAAAAACGTATTTTTGTCCTTTTATGGCGGCTACAAATTGTTCTTCGCCGGCAATGACCTTGCCCATGTTTTGTTGCGCGCTGGATAATACAATTGTGCCGCTATTGTCGAAAATATAAATTTCCTGAAAGTCTGGCGATTGTCGCAGGTTTCTCCGAATAGCGTCGGTGAAAAACTCCAGGCTGATGTCATACACTGCTGTGTCTTCCTCTGGCAGCAGGAAAGAAAGTGTCCTTTGGCGTGCCAACTCATCGTTCAGAAAGGATTGTCCGGCGGTTCTCTCGAAACCTTCCAGCGTTGTTAGCATCTGGCCTGATTTCAGTTCAGAAATCACCTGTAGTTGTTCGAAGGTTTTTTCGCGGTCGCTGAAAAGATTGACCAGTGCTGAGATTGTCAGGGTTGATATGGCGGAAATCAGCACAATGGATGCAAAGGTGATAATCATGCGGCTGGCAATGGTGCGGAAATTAATGGCGTTGGTAATAACCAGCGATATCATCACAGCCATGACCGTGATGTAAATTGTCATGCCTGCCATGCCGGAGAGATTCGTTACTAATATCCGCTCATAAGGCAAAATGGAATCCAGCCCAAAGGTTGAGAAACCCAATAGAACCGCCAGGGTGATAATAAGCAAGCGGGTTCGCTTTTTGATGCCTGGCAAAGGCAGGAAGACAAAGGCAGGGCTGATGGCTATGGCGGTAAAGAAATATAAGGGGATTATTCCTTCCCAGAAAAATATTTGAATTACGCTGGCAATACCATCCAACGCAAAAAGACTGATAAATACCTTGTCGATTTGTCTTTTTTTGAGCAGTTCGGCAATCGGGGCGTGCAGGAATGCGGTAATTAGCGAAACGGCTCCAACCCCCAGCAGTTTGATGTCCGGCGCATCCAGCAGGCCCACAAGCGTCAACGTATAGATGGTGAAAAAGCCAAGCGCATTAAACACCAACAACAGAGGGACGTATGTGAGCGCGCCCACAAGAGTCAGGTATAAAGTTCTCTGATTCTTCGGGATGCTCTCGTCATCAATATTCATGAATGACGGATTGAATAAATTTAGAATATTCATAGGATTGCTCGGTTTATCCCTGCTTGTTCGTGTCCTGAGGGGCAATGACAACCGACGCATCGGTAACCTGCGGCAGTTTGTGCAATTCGATGACAGCGTTTTGTAGCAGGTTCTCCAGGTCTAGTGAGCGGCTTAGGCGGGTTGTCAGTTCGTTGAGAGTTTGTTCCCTGGCGGCGCGTCGCTGTGATTCTTCGAGCAGACGGGCATTTTCAACCGCCAGTGCAATTTGGGTGGCAATTTTTTCGGTGAAATCCTGTTCCTTTTCTGTCCAGTCAGTATCCGTCTGGCTGCGCGCGAGTGAAATTTTGCCAATGTTTTGGCCGCGCAGAGTAATATCAATTTGTAATTTTCCCTGTTCATCTTGCTGGCCGCTCTTGTCTGCTTCATTGAGCGGGATAATATCGCCCGCGCTGTAAACAAAGCCCCTGGCCTTTTCGCCAAGATAACCATGCCAGGCTTCCTGAATTGACTTTTTTGTAGCGGCTTGTAATTGTTCCAGGGCCGCCTGGCTCTCTTCGAGCAGGCGCGCGTTCTGGATTGCGAGCGCAATCTGGTCTGCCATGGTTTGCAAGATGAACAGGTCCTCTGTTCTGAACGGATTTTCATCGGTGGATTGGATGTCCAGCACTCCAATGACCTGATTCTTCACCAGCAGGGGCAAGGCAGCCTCGGAGCGGGTATCGGGGAGTTCGGGATTGCTGAAATAGACGTTTTCACGCTCGATGTCTTGAGCGACGCGCGGGCGTTTTTCGTATGCGGCATAGCCGACAACACCCTGACGGCCAATATCCAGGCTGTGACCGCGCTGAAGCATCCGTTGGCCGCCCTCCGAGGACGCGGCGGCCAGGTAAACTTTTTGGCGTGTCGAGTCGCTCAGGAAAATACCTGTGTGATAAAACCCAAAGCGGCTTGAGATTTGCCCGACGACGGTATCCAGCAGCGTCCTGATGTCGGTTGTTTCTGCCGTGGAGCGGGCAATCAGGGAGGCGGCTTCCAGTTGGGATGATTTTCGGTCGAGTTGCGCGGTTCGTTCATTGACGCGCTCTTCGAGAAAGCCGCTCAATGTGGCAAGTTCTTTGTTGGCCTGTGTTAGTTCGCCCAGGCGGACTTTTTCAATATCTAAACGGAAGTTTTCCAGATATACCAGCAAAATCCCCAGGCTTGCCACACTGCCCGCCGCCTGTCCGATAGATTACACCTGTTGTGGATAAGAAATATTAAGGGCAACAATTGCGCCGCTAAGCAAGCCGGTAAACAGGAAAAGCGCCCAGCGGTTGACCAATAC